>CAYNFN010000052.1:0-4674 GCA_964396485.1 uncultured Alcaligenaceae bacterium | reverse complement strand
AAAACTGAGCCAGTTTGAAGCCGTTTTATCATTGCCGAGTCCGGGACGTCCGACTCATGGAGTGCAAGCTTCTCGTTGGCAATAAATAGTCGCTGCCGAACCGGCCGGGCCGTTCAAGGGCTCAACGCAAACCCCTTATAGTTCCTGGCGGCGACGTCGGCACAGATCTTCCGGTAGTGAGCCATTCCCCCGGCGTAGGGCATGAAGACACGCGGCTTGCCAGGTATGTTGGCGCCGAGGTACCAGGAATGTTTGGCCTGAGGCAGTACGGTTGCGTTGGCGGCCGCATTCACCTTCGCCACCCAGTCGTCCATGGATTCTTCCGTAGCCTCAATGCGCGTCAACCCTTCCTTTCGCATGTGCGCGATGCAGTCGCTGATCCATTCGACGTGCTGCTCGATGGCCACGGGCATGTTGCAAAGGACCGATGGACTGCCGGGTCCGGTCACGGTGAACAGGTTCGGGAAACCCGCAATCTGTAATCCGAGATAGTTGCGCGGACCGGCGGCCCAGGCTTTGGAGAGGGACAGGCAATCGCGTCCGCGAATGTCCATCCGCAAAAGCGAGCCCGTCATGCCGTCGAAGCCGGTGGCGAAGACGATAATGTCCAAGGGGTACTCGGCCCCGCTTTTCGTTCGGATTCCGTCTTGCGCGATGCGCTCGATGGGGTCAGCGCGGACATCTACCAGCATCACATTGTCGCGATTGAAGGTCTCGAAATAGTCGGTGTCGATCGGCGGCCGCTTCGCGGCATAGGGATGGTCGATGTCGGCAAGCTTCTCCGCCGTGGCCGGATCCTTCACGATCTTCCGGATCTTGTCCTTGAGGAAGGCGGCCGCGGTGGCGTTGGCCTCGTTGCTGGTCACCAGGTCGCGGAAGGTCCCACGAAATCGAAGCCCGCCGGTCTCCCAAGCCTTCTCATACAACGCGAGGCGTTCCTCGGGTGACACCGCCAGGGCGGATGTTTCAGAAATCAGGAAGGGATGACCGTTGACGGCCTTTTGCATGGTCGTCCGGATCTCGCCGGAATTTTCCCTGATCCAGCGCTTGAACTCGGGACTCAGCGGACCGTTGCGCGCCGGCACGCTGTAGTTCGCGGTGCGCTGGAAGACCGTCAGGTGCGCAGCGGTCTGCGCGATCACCGGCGCCGACTGGATGCCGGTGGAGCCGGTGCCGATCTGCCCGACACGTTTGCCGCAGAAGTCCACGCCTTCATGCGGCCATTGTCCTGTATGAACCCACTTTCCCTGAAAGCTATCGAGACCGGGAAAGTCTGGCACATTGGCCGTAGACAGGCAGCCGACGGCAGTGATCAGGAACTGCGCGGTGTAAACATCGCCGGTGTCGGTGCTCACGCACCAGCGGCTCGCCCCTTCATCGTAGTGCGCGGAGGTAACCCGTGTGTTGAGACGGATATCGCGCTTCAGGTCGAACTTGTCCGCGACATGGTTGAGATAGCGAAGGATTTCCGGCCGGCCGGGATATTTTTCCGACCACTCCCATTCCTGCCAGAGCTGTTCTGAAAAGGAATAGCAGTACGAATGGCTTTCGGAATCGCAGCGCGCACCCGGGTAACGGTTCCAGTACCAGGTCCCGCCGATTTCCTCCGCCGCCTCCAGCACCTGAACCGAAAGGCCCAGCCGATCGCGCAGGCAATGCAATTGATAAAGGCCCGAAAATCCGGCGCCGATGACCAGCGCATCGAGTGTGCGTCCCTGGCGGGATTCCGGAGCTTCCTTAATGTCGCTTGTCATTGCCATCCGCATCCGCAAGTCATCTCCATCGCAAAACGGAATTATCGCGCAATGATTGGGGAAGCGTCGCGGCACGCAAATGGCCTAAATGGGGACGGGCCTAAATGGGGGCAGACCTGAAAAGGACTTTTATTCAGTAGGATAATCCGCCCAATGCCACGCAAGCCCCGCCTCCAGGTCGCTGGATTGCCGGTACACATCATCCAGCGCGGAAACAACCGGCAACCGTGCTTCTTTGCCGAGAACGACTTTCGTTTCTTCCTCGACCATCTCGGAAAACTCGCCAAGCGTTTTCATTGTTCATTGCATGCGTACGTGCTGATGACCAAACACTTTCATCTGCTGCTCAGATATCTGCCCAACGGTCCGTCACTGCTAATAAGCTCCTCGGGCAGCGCCACGTGCAGTATGTGCCTACAAGCGCACTGGCTCCTTGTGGCAGGGGCGATTTCGCTCAAGCCTGGTACAGACGCAGCACTATTGGGCTGCTATCGCTACATCGAGATGAATCCGGTTCGCGCGAATTCCGGGTAATGGGGAAGCTTACGGGGGGCCTGCGCCCCTAGTTCAGCGCCGCTGCAATCCTCCGTATCTCCTCTGCGCTGCGCTCCCCCGCAAGCGCCGTCCCCGGCATCAAATGTTTCCCCATCTCCAGCCCGCCGATCAGTACCGGTTCATAGCCGACATCCCGTATCAGGCGCGAAGCCACCTCGACGGCCTGAGCATCATCACTCGCGAACGGCATGCCGACGCGCCCCGGCTCCTGATAGGCCGCGCCCATCTGCGCCGCGCTGATCGCATTGAAGGCGCGCACCAGACGCGCGCCGGGCAGGAGCTCCGCGGACGCTAATCCGGCGCCTTTCTCCCGCGCCCACTTCGCGATCTCGCCGTCGCGGTGGACGAAGGGATTGTTGGTGTCGATGACGATCTTGCCCTTGAGCACGTCCGCCAGGTCTTTACCGACGGAAGGCAACGCGTGATACGGAACCGAGATCATGACCACCTCGCCGAAGGTCGCAGCCTCGCGCGGTGTCCCGGCACGCGCACCGCCGCCCAGCCGCGCTGCGAGCGCCTTGTCGTGTTCGATGTGGCGCGAGGAGAACATGACCTCGTGGCCAACCCGCACCCAGGTGGTGCCGATCGCGCTGCCGACTTGGCCCGAGCCGACGATGCCGATCTTCATCTTTCCAGCAGCGAGGACAGGCAAGGGCAGGGCGCCGGCGGCGACGGCCGCCCCGGCAATGAAGAGAAACTCACGACGACTTTGTTTCATGGCAATTCCTCCACTAGTTGGATCATTCGCTTTCTCATGGCCGCATCCAGCAGCCGGCATCGTTCGCTGCAACCATTCACGACGAGAAATCATGCAAGAGCTCCTTCCGGTTGCACTTTAGTGCCATTCGCCCGCGCGCGCTGGGCGTAGCCCAGCCAGATGCCGAGCGCCATCCACGCCGCGGCGAGGGGCAACGCGACGGTGGCGAGCGCGGTCAACCCCATGCCCAGCCGCCCGAGCAGCCCCTCGGTTTGCGCGCCGACCACATCGCCCGTGCGATACACGAACGTGTCAATGAACGCCTTCGCCTTGTAGCGGTCGGCGCGCGGCACCACGGTGAAGAGTGTCTCGCGCGACGGCCGCATGATGCCGCGCTGCACGGCGCGGAACGCCGCCTCGAACGCGATCAGCGCCGCGAGCGACCCCACGATCGCCAAACCCAGGAACCCCAGCGCGGCGGTGATCGGCAGCAGCGCCAGCGTCACCGACACCCCGAGCCGCTTCATCAGATGCCCGGTGACGATCGCCTGCAGCACGAGCGTCGTCACCTGCGTAATGAGGTCGATGCGCGCGAAAATCGTCGTGCGCATGTCGACGTTTGTTCCCAGGGCGGCCACCATCTGCAGACGCGTGAAATACAGAAAAGTTGCCATCACCGCGAGGATCAGCACGTAGCCACAGATGGCCAGGAGGTAGGGCGAGCGGGCCACCGACTGCAGCCCCTCCCACGCGCTGCCGCCGATCACCGCATGCTCCTCGCGCGCAGCGCCGGACTGGGAAACGTCGGGGCGCAGCCGCGTGACCCACCAGGCAGCGCCGAGCGCGAGCACGAGGAACCCCGCCGCGACAAGCAGCAACGCCGGTGTGCCGAGCGGTTCGGCGAGCTGGCCCGCCAGCCACGGCCCGAAGATCGCCCCCAGGGTTCCGCCCACGGCAATGGCGCCGAACAAGCGTTTGCTCTGCTCGAGCGTGAAGCGATCCGCCATCAGCGCCCAGAACAACATCGTAGTGAACAGGTTCAATACGCTGAACCACACGTAGAACACCTGGCCGGTTCGCTGTCCGACGCTTTCGGGCGTAAGCACCAGCAGCAAATAGAACGCCACCAGGCCGAAGGCGAAGAAGAGGTAGGTCGCGTTGACGAAGACGAGGCGCCGGAACCGGCTCACGAGCCAGCCGAACACCGGGTTCACTAGCAGCGTCACCAGCACGGTGCCCATGAACAGCCAGCGCAGCGCTTCGATGCCGCGCTGCATGCCCAGCGCCTCGCGCGCCGGGCGTATCACCATCAGCGCGGTGAGCACGCAGAAAAAGAACAAACCCGCGATCAGGGCCGGCCCGACTTCCTCGCGGCGGATGTTGGTGAAGCGCTGCAGGAAGGTATTTGTCATGGCCTGCCCCTCAATCGATGGAGTGTATCGTAAGCGAGATTCGGCCATGACCCAACCCGTCTACGACTCCGCAAAGAGCGGTGAAGGGTGGGAATAGCAGTGACAAGTGACAAGTGACGAGTGACGAGTGACAAGTGACGGGCCGAACAGGAATGAAGGCGTGATCCCCTCCGGGGACAAGTGAGGGTGAAGGGTGGGAATAGCAGTGACAAGTGACAAGTGACGAGTGACGAGTGACAAGTGACGGGCCGAACAG
>CAYNFN010000051.1:0-15913 GCA_964396485.1 uncultured Alcaligenaceae bacterium | reverse complement strand
AAGATCATTACCGCAGCTTCAGGCGCATCATCGAATGAAGGGCGACTTTTCCAAATTGGTCGAAACCGGCGCGAGCGGCGTGTATCGCTGCCACTCGGCGCTGGCAGAAGCGGCGTTGAGCGCCGCCGCGCAGCGCGGTATGCGCGTGGAAAAGGTGGCGCTCGCGGGGTCGCGTGACAAGAATGCGTTCCTGAACGCGGTTGCCAAGGCGCTGGTGTTCCCGGATTACTTCGGCCACAACTGGGACGCCTTTTACGATTGCCTCGTGGACCTGGAGCACGACAAAGGCGAGGGATTGCTGGTGCTGCTGCGCGACGCGTCCGGGTTCGCCCGCGCCGAACCGGATGAGTTTGCCTCTGCGGTGGACGCGCTGCAGGACGCCGTGGACTTCTGGGAAGACGAGCAGAAAACGCTGCTGGTGGTGTTCGAGCTGGAGGCGCCTGTGCTGGCGCCCGAATTGCCCGAAGTCAGCGGTCGATAGGACTGGCCGCGTGCGCTCCTCGCGCGCGTGCGGAACTCAGATAACGCGCAAGTTCCTGCAGTGCGCGGTTGTACACCTCGCGCTTGAACTCGATCACACTTTCCAGCGGGATCCAGTACTCGTGCCAGCGCCAGGCATCGAACTCCGGATGCTCGGACTGGCGCAGGCAAACGTCGCAATCGCGCCCGATCAAACGAAGCAGGAACCAGATCTGTTTCTGGCCGCGATATACGCTGCGACTTTCGCGCCGCACCCAGGTCTGCGGCACCTCGTAGCGCAGCCACTCACGGGTACGGCCGAGAATCTTCACGTGGCAGGGATCGAGGCCGACCTCTTCCTTCAACTCCCGGTACATCGCCTTCTCGGGCGTTTCACCGGGCTTGATGCCGCCCTGCGGAAACTGCCAGGCATGCTCCTTGCCCCGCTTGCCCCAGAAGACCTCGTTTTTGCCGTTGCACAGAACAATTCCCACATTCGGGCGATAGCCGTCACGGTCGATCATGTCAGCCACCCCAATCACATTTTCAGTTGACCGGATTCTTCCATAAATACAGCACCGAAGGAAGAAGGCAGCGACCGGGGTTAGAGCGTCAGGCGGGCTTCCGAGTGGGGGTTGAGTTCGCGCAAACCGTCGACAAACTGCAGGAATTCAAGGCCGTACCGGGCCTGCAGGGCGCGCGCCCTGAGGCGCAAATCGTCCCAGCGTGGCCGTCCCGGTGAGCGGGCAAACGCCAGTGCCACGACGTTGCCGCGCCGTTCCGCCGGCACACACGCCACGCCATCGAATACCCGCTCGATACGCTGCAGGTAGGCATCGAAGCGGGTATCCGAAATCCACAGGTTCACCACCAGTATCCCGCCGTCGGTCAGTGCCGCACGCGCATCGGCGTAAAAACTCTCCGAGGACAGTTCGGGAACCTGTTCGTGCCCGTCGTAGCCGTCCACCACCAACACGTCGCAACTGCGCGGATGCGCGGCCACCCAGTTGCTTCCTTCCGCCAGTTCGACGCAAAAACGGCCGTCGTCCGGCGGCACGTGGAAATACTGGCGCGCCGCCGCGATCACCCGCGGTTGCGACTCGACCACGGTGGTGTGCACCGACGGCAGGTGGCGATAGACGAACTTGGCCAGCGACCCGCCACCCAGGCCGATCATCAGGACGCGTTGTGGGCGCGGATCGAACAGCAGGAACGCCATCATGGCCCTGGTGTACGACAGCACCAGTTCGGTGGGATCGGCCAGCTTCATCGAGCTCTGCACCGTCTCGCTGCCCAGATGCAGCGAACGGATGCCGTCCTTCTCGCTTACTTCGACACTGACTTCGTGATCGGCCGAACGATGGATCTTCCATTTTCCGAACACCGCTGCTCCCCACTTCCGGATGGCTCTCTACCGTAGAATAGCGGCTTTTCGACGACAGGCAAGACATGCGCGCTTCGCAGTTCTTCATTTCCACGCTCAAGGAGGCTCCCAGCGAGGCGGAAGTCATCAGCCACAAATTAATGCTCAGGGCGGGGCTGATCAGGAAACTCGGCAGCGGCCTTTATACCTGGATGCCGCTCGGTCTGCGCGTGCTGCGCAAGGTGGAGAGCATCGTGCGCGAGGAGATGAACCGCGCCGGCGCCGTGGAACTGCTGATGCCGGCGATCCAGCCCGCCGAACTGTGGCAGGAGTCCGGCCGCTGGGAGCAGTTCGGCCCGCAGATGCTCAAGATCAAGGATCGTCACGAACGCGACTTCTGTTTCGGCCCGACCCACGAGGAAGTCATCACCGACATCGCGCGCAAGGAGATCCGCTCCTACCGCCAGCTGCCGCTCAATTTCTATCAGATCCAGACCAAGTTCCGCGACGAAATCCGGCCGCGTTTCGGCGTGATGCGCGCACGCGAATTCGTGATGAAGGACGCCTACTCCTTTCACGCCGGCGCCCAGGACCTGGAGCGCGAATACCGCAACATGTACGACACTTACTCGCGCATCTTCTCCCGCCTGGGGCTCAAGTTCCGCGCGGTCGCTGCCGACACCGGCGCCATCGGCGGCACCGGCTCGCACGAATTTCACGTGCTTGCCGACTCCGGCGAGGACGCGATCGCCTACTCCACCGCCTCGGATTACGCCGCAAATGTCGAACTCGCCGACGCGGTTGCGCCACTGAAGCCGCGCGGCCCGGCCAAGCAAAAAATGCAGAAGGTTTCCACGCCCGGCAAGACCACCTGCGAAGAAGTGACCGTGATGCTGGGACTGCCGCTATTGCAGTCGGTCAAGGCGCTCGCGGTCATGCATGAAGAACAGATGTTCATGTTGCTGGTGCGTGGCGACCATCAGCTGAATGAAGCGAAGGTGTCAAAGCTTCCCGGTCTGAATCCATTCCGTTTCGCCACCGAAAAGGAGATCGAGGCGCGCATTGGCTGCCGCCCGGGCTACATCGGTCCGGTGGGGCTGCCGAAGGAAATTACCGTGATCGCCGATCGCTCGGTCGCGTGCATGAACGATTTCGTTTGCGGCGCCAACGAGGCAGGCTATCACCTGACCGGCGTGAGCTTCGGCCGCGACCTCGCAGAACCGCTGGTCGCCGATATCCGCAACGCCGTGGCGGGCGACCCCAGTCCTGACGGCAAGGGCCGGCTGGAAATCTGCCGCGGCATCGAAGTCGGACACATTTTCCAGTTGGGCAGCAAGTACTCCAAGGCGATGAGCGCTACCTTCCTGGACGAGACCGGCAAAGCACAGGTGATGGAAATGGGCTGCTACGGGATCGGCGTGTCGCGCATCGTTGCCGCGGCGATCGAGCAGGGAAACGACGAGCGCGGCATCATCTGGCCGCTGCCGATGGCGCCGTTCCAGGTGGCCATCGCGCCGATCGGTTACAGGAAAAACGCCGAGGTCAAAAACGTAGCCGATCGCCTGCACGACGAATTGCAGTCGGCCGGATTCGAGGTGCTCCTGGACGACCGCGACGAGCGTCCGGGGGTGATGTTTGCCGACCTGGAACTGATCGGCATTCCCCATCGCATCACCGTCGGCGAGCGCGGCTTGAAGGATGGGAAAGTCGAGTATCAGGCCAGAACCGATGCTTCGGCGAAAGCAATTGAATTGCAATCGGCGTCGAACCTTCTAAAATCCCTGGTATGACGATGACACGAGGGTTTGCAGGCACGCGCATCATGGCGCGCATCGCGTTCGCGGCGGCATGCGTACTCGCTTGTGCAATCGCCGCGGCGGGCGAGCAGAAGTACGAGCCGCTGTCTGCGAGCGTTCGGGCGGGATTGCATCGCTCGGTCGCCGATCAGGCCAGCCCGCGGCTCGCGTTTGCCTCCGAAGCGGAAGGCATGGCATGGCTGACGGAAATGTCAAAACGTCTGGAAATACACGTCTCCGACGCCGCCGAGCGCGATAAACTTCTTACCACCGTTCATTACGAAGCCACACGCGCGGGACTCGATCCGCAATTGGTGCTGGGCGTCATTCACGTAGAAAGCGGTTTTCGCAAGTACACCATTTCCAAGGCAGGCGCGCGCGGCTACATGCAGGTGATGCCGTTCTGGATGACGCTGATCGGCGAATCCGGGGATAACCTATTCAAACTGCGCACCAACCTGCGCTACGGCTGCACCATCCTGCGCCACTATCTCGATATCGAGCGCGGCGACACCTTCCGTGCGCTCGGCCGCTATAACGGCTCGCTCGGCAAATCGCGCTACCCGAATGCGGTATTGCGGGCCTGGTCGGGCAACTGGAAGTACAAGGCCGGCGACCGTGTGATCGCCACGCCAACGGTCTACGCTGGCGAAGGCCGCTAGCGTCTCGTTTCCTCTGATTGTGTTTTTAGCTTTCTAGATTTTGCGATCGAGCAGGCGCTCGATCTGCTTGCGGGTGATCTTGCCGACGTGGCGAACCGCCAGTTTGCCCTGCGGGTCGTAAATAAACGTCGTCGGCAGCCCCAAGACCTTGCCGACCTGATCGGCAGTTTTCCCGTCGCCGAGCACGACCGGGTAATTGACGAACATGCCCTCGGCGAACTGCAGCACCTGCTTCGAATCCTGGAATTCCATCGCCACGCCGAATACCTGCACGTCCTTGCGCGACTCGGTAATCGCGACCAGATCCGGAATCTCTTCCAGGCAGGGCGAACACCAGGTCGCCCAGAAATTTACGATCACCCATTTGCCGCGGTAATCGCCGAGACGATGCACCTTGCGGTCCGAGTCGGTCAGCTGGAAGTCCGCGGCCGCGGCCGACAACGTGGCGAACACGAGCAGCAGTGCGCAAGCGACACGAAACAGGCCTTGCCGCATCATCGCCTCAGGCGATTCTCGCGGCACGCTGGCCGCCACCGCTCGCCAGCAATTCTTTCAGGCTGAAGTCCAATTCGCCGTCGATGTTGGCCGCGGTGCTGGACACCAGGCGCCGGATGGTGGAGTCTTCGCTGACGTCGGCGGCTTCGCGCCCAAACACGAACATCTGGAACACGTCGCCGACGCGGATTGCGCCGGCATCGCGCGCAAGAACCCAGCCGTTGCCCTGCAGTTTCGCCACCCAACCCGCCGCCACCAGCTTGTCGAGAATGGCTTCGGCCTCCTCCCACGACAGCTTCACCGCTATGCGCAACTGCTGCAGGTTGAGAACCCGCCCGTCGGCATAGGCGCGGTAGAGCATCTTGAGAATCTCCACCGCCTCTACGAATTGCGCGCCGGGGGGCTGCTTGAGCAGCACGCCGCCGCTGCGCCAATAGGGCAGCACCGCGGTGATCACCGCCGCGAACACGACCACCACCCAGGACAGGTAGATCCACATCAGGAAGATCGGCAGGCTGGCAAACGTGCCGTACACCAGTTTGTAGCTGGCGATCCGGGCGACGAAATGGCCGAAGCCGAATTTCATGACTTCGAAGGCAAATGCCGCAATGATGCCGCCGACCGCGGCATCGGGCACGGTGACCTGGCGGTTCGGCACCGTACGGTACAGGAATCCGAACGCGACCGAGGTGAGCATGAGCGGCACCAGCCTCAGCACCGCGATCGTCAGCTCGGGCGCCTGCTTTCCCAGCCCCATCGATTGAGTCAGCAGCCAGGAGGTAAGCGACAGGCTGCCGCCGATCAGCAGCGGGCCGATGGTCAGCACCGACCAGTAGATCAGCACCCGCTGGATCAGCGGCCGCGGCCGCTTCACCCGCCAGATGGTGTTGAAGGCGCGGTCGATCGTGAGCATAAGCATGATCGAAGTCACGCCCAGCAATACGATGCCCAGTGCGGTGAGGCGCGCGGCGTTGTCCGCAAACTGCTGCATGTAAACGGTGATTAGTTTCGACGAGGCCGCCGGCACCAGATTGGTGACGACGAAACTGCGCAGCGTCTCGACGATGTCGTCGAAAACCGGAAATGCCGTCATCACGGTGAGCATGATGGTGATCAGCGGCACCAAGGCCAGCAGCGTGGTGAAGGTCAGGCTGCCGCACAACTGGAAGCAGCGTTCCTCCTTGAATCGCCGGTAAACGAGCACGACGAAATTCGCCAGCAGCTTGAACTGGCGGACGATGTCCAGGAGCGATCTGAGCCGGAGTTTCATCGGGGTCGGGTGTAGTTTCACCGATATAATACGGGCTTCTGCGGTGGGAAAATAGCGATGCAGGAAATTCTGGTGCTGTACTACAGCCACACCGGCGCGGTAAAGCAGATGGCGCAGTTGATCGCCCGCGGGATCGAAAAGGTGCCGGGGATGCGGGCGAGGCTGCGGACCGTGCCCAAGGTCTCGACGGTCGCGGAAGCCAGCGAAGCGGAAATTCCCGATTCCGGCGCCCCTTACGTCGAGCTCAGGGACCTGACGGAATGCGCCGGCCTGGCGCTCGGCAGCCCCACGCGTTTCGGCAACATGGCGGCGGCGCTCAAATACTTCCTCGACGGCACCGGTGCGCTCTGGCTCAGTGGCGCGATCGCGGGCAAACCTGCCGCGGTTTTCACCTCCACAGCCGCGCTGCACGGCGGCCAGGAAGCCACGCTGCTGTCGATGATGCTGCCGCTCATTCATCAGGGCATGCTGATCGTCGGACTGCCCTACTCCGAACCCGACCTGATGAGCACCCGCAGCGGCGGCACGCCCTACGGAGCCAGTCATCTCGCCGGCGCCAATGCCGACCAGCCGATCAGCGAAGCCGAGCGGCGGCTGTGCATCGCACTGGGGACGCGGCTGGCCGAAGTGGCGCTCAAGCTGTCGAAATGAATCGTGGCCACGAGGCGCGCAGGATGGTGCGCCATTTTCGCAGCGGCGTGCTGGCCACCCAGTCGTTGAAATTTCCCGGCTATCCGTACGCCTCCGCCCTGCCCTTCTGCACCGACCAACAGGGCCGTGTGGTGGTGCTGATCAGCCACCTCGCCGAGCACACCCAGAACGCCGACCACGACCGGCGCGCGAGTTTCCTGGTTGCGCCTTCGGGGGCGGAATTGCAGGAGCAGGCGCGGGTTACGCTGATCGGCGATCTGACACCGACCGAGGATTCTTTTCTATACCCCCTTGAGGGGTACGCCGAGGTAGCGGCGCGCTACCTGCGCTACTTTCCGGAAGGCGAACGCTATCTGAGCATAGGCGGCTTCCGCTTCTTCCGCCTCGAGCCGCTTTCGCTGCGCTATATCGCGGGCTTCGGCAGCATCCATACCATCCTGGGCGAAAGCTATCTGGCGCCACCGCTCGCGATCGCCGAAGCTGAAAGTGAAATCCTTGCGCACATGAACGCCGACCACGCCCACAACCTGGGCGACTACTGCCGGCACGTGCATGAGCGGACCGTGGAGAGCGCGCAGATGATCGGGATCGACTGCGACGGCTTCGACGTGCTCGCGGATACAGAGGTGCTGCGCTTCGACTTCGACGGTGAAGTGAAGGATGGCGGCGCGGCCCGCGCCCAACTGGTGAATCTGGCAAAGGCGAGCCGCGCTTGATGCGCCTGTTGCAGATCGTGTGCAGCGCTGCACTGGTGGCGCTGATTTTCCTGTGCCTCGCCTGGGAACTGTGGCTGGCGCCGCTGCGCGCGGGCGGTTCGTCGCTGGCTTTCAAGGCGCTGCCGCTGCTGTTGCCGCTGTTCGGCGTGCTGCGGGGAAAACGCTATACCTACCAGTGGTCGTCGATGCTGATCCTCGCCTACTTCATCGAGGGTGTGGTGCGCGCCTGGAGCGAGCGCGGCGCCAGCCAGGCGCTGGCGCTTGCGGAGATCGTGCTGTCGGTTGTCTTCTTCATCGCCGCGGTCTTCTATGCACGCTTTACTCGCGCGCTGCCGCAATAGAGCTCCTCACCGCAAAGGCGCAAAGACGCAAAGGGAACGCAAAGGAAAGCAAAGCAACTTGAGGTTAAAAAGCAAGGAGGTGGATATTCGCACCACCGCGATATATCGACTGGGTGGGGCATATCGGAACCTGCTGCATTTTGACACGCTTCGTTTGGTTTTCTCTGCGTTTCCTTTGCGCCTTTGCGTCTTTGCGGTGAGGGTTTGAATAGCAGGCAGAAGGGGACATCGAAGCGTACGGACCATTGATCAACGAAAAGTCCCGACCTTACGTTCTTTCCCCCATTCATGTTTTCTTGATTTCCTTTGCGTTTCCTTTGCGCCTTTGCGCCTTTGCGGTGAAGATTTGAGTTTCTCGGTTCGAGCGGAATTTTCGTGACAATTTACCGTGGGAGGTTCGCGCCGACGCCTTCGGGACCGTTGCACTTCGGTTCGATGGTGGCGGCGGTGGGCAGTTTCCTCGACGCCCGGTCGCGTGGAGGCACCTGGCTGGTGCGCATCGACGACCTCGATCCGCCGCGCACCCTTCCCGGGGCCGCCGACACGATTCTGCGCTGCCTGGATGCATTCGGCATGCATTGGGATGGTGCAGTGGTATACCAGAGCACGCGCAACGACGCCTATCACGCAGCGTTGCATCAGTTGCGGCAGTCAGGCCGCACCTATCCCTGCGCTTGCAGCCGCAAGGAGATCAGCGATGCGGGCCTGGCCGGCGTGGAAGGTGCGGTATACCCGGGCACTTGCCGCAATGGTCTGGCAGCGGGGCGCGAAGCGCGCGTGCTGCGGGTACGCACCGACGGCGCGATGGTCGAATTCGACGACGGATTGCAGGGGCACGTGCGCCAGGCTTTACAGGCCGAAATCGGCGATTTCATGGTTTACCGTGCGGACCATGTGTTTGCCTACCACCTCGCCTGCGCGGTGGACGATGCCGAGCAAGGCGTCACCGACGTCGTGCGTGGCGCCGACCTGATTGCCTCGACGCCGCGGCAAATCCATCTGCAGAAGTTGCTCGGGTTGCCGACGCCGGCGTATCTGCACTTGCCGGTGGCGGTAAATGGCGCGGGAGAAAAGCTGTCGAAGCAGACGCGGGCACTTGCGGTGAACCAGTCCAATCCGGCTGCCACGCTCCCTCGCGTGCTGCAATTCCTGGGCTTCCCGCCCCCCGCGGGACTGGCCAGCGCGGGCGTTGCGGGGCTGTGGCAATGGGCGGTCAAGAACTGGCGGCGCGAACGGCTGCCGCGCGTCGCATCGATTACCGCGCCTGAAAGCTGACGCAAGACAAAATCTCAACGCAGAGGCGCAGAGGTCGCAGAGTACTCAGAGAAAGTCAATGGCATGGCAGTCTCCCGTAACGCTGATCTTGAGCGGAGCGCGGTGTCTGCGCGGCGTGTCGCAGCCCGTCCCTGTTTTCTGCGCCCTCTCTTTTTCTCTACGTCCTCTGCGTCGAACGCCTTGGTCGCCGGCCGAAGGCCGGCTATAGCAGGAGCGGCGCGCCGTCGTGGAACGCCAGCAACTGGCCAGGGGCAAACCTCGTCCAGGTCTCGTTGTCGGTCAGCGGCTCGGTGGCGATCACCGCGATGCGGTCCATCGGGGCGGTGACTTCGCTGAAATCCACTTCGATGTCCTGATCCTTCAGATGCGCCGTCGCGAACGGCGCATGGCGCAGCAAGTAGGTAAGATTGTCGGTGCAGTGCGCGAACAGGTAGTCGCCGTTGGAAAGGATGTAATTGAACCTGCCGTGCCTGGCTATCTCGGTGGACAGCGTAGCCAGCGTGCCGTACAGCTCGGCCGGCGGCGGCTGTCCATCAGGGTAGCGCAGGCGCAACGTGTCCAGCAGGTAGCAGAATGCCTGCTCGCTGTCGGTCGTGCCGACCGGGCGGTAGCGGTTGCCAAACTCCGGATGGAAATTCTCGAGTGTGCCGTTGTGGGCGAAGATCCAGTAACGTCCCCACAGTTCGCGCATGAACGGGTGGGTGTTGACCAGCGCGACTTCGCCCCTGGTCGCCTTGCGGATATGCGCAATGACGTTCTGGCTGCGGATCGGGTAGTTGGCGATCAGCTCGGCCACCGGAGAGTTAACCGCCGGCCGGGCGTCGACGAACATGCGGCAGCCTGGCCCTTCGAAGAAAGCCACGCCGAAGCCGTCGGCGTGGTCACCGGTACGCCCGCCGCGTTGATGGAAGCCCCGAAACGAAAAGCAGATATCGGTGGGAACATTGCAGTTCATCCCCAGCAGTTGGCACATTTCTTTGTCTATGCTCCTGTTTCCCTATTAACCTGACCGTCGCGGTCCCGGCTCGTTATGCGGCCGGACCCAAGCTCGAACTTGCTGACTATCTAAGGCATAAAGCCTGCCATGTCCAACAAGACCTTCACGCTGTCGAACGACTTGTACGCGTACTTGTTCGAGCACTCGGTGCGCGAACCCGACATCCTGCGGCGGCTGCGCGAGGAAACCGCCAGCGACAGCATGGCGCGCATGCAGATCGCCCCCGAGCAGGGGCAGTTGATGCAGCTTCTGGTCCGGCTGATGGGCGCCCGGCGATACCTCGAGGTCGGGGTTTTCACCGGTTACAGCAGCTTGGCAGTGGCGCTCGCCCTGCCCGCCGGAGGCCGTATCGTGGCTTGCGACGTTTCCGAGACCTGGACCAGGGTAGCCCGGCGGTACTGGGCCGAGGCCGGTGTCGCGGAAAAGATCGACCTCAAGCTGGCTCCGGCGCTGCAGACGCTGGACGGCCTGATCGCCGGAGGTGCAGCCAACAGTTTCGATTTTGCCTTCATAGATGCCGACAAGACCAGCTATAGAGACTATTACGAGCGGGCGCTCACTTTGGTCCGGGTCGGCGGGCTGATCGCGGTGGACAACACCCTGTGGGGGGGCCAGGTCGCAAACCCAAAGGCACGTGATGAAGACACCCAGGCCATTCGCGACTTCAACCGACATCTCCGGGACGACCGGCGGGTGCAACTGTGTCTGATCCCGATCGGCGACGGCCTCAGCCTCGCCCTCAAGCTTTAGTTTCAATTTAGTCTATTTTCTCAAACATTTACGTCCATATACGAGGGCCGTGCGCACCAGTTTGTGGTGCGTCGCAATAAGTTTTTCGCGTTTGTCCTCTGAATCCCTTGACATCAATTGGTTCCATGCCAATAATTGCGTTATTGCATTGCAGCATACAAACCTCCGGCTGCTAACGCGGAATATCTTATCAATTGTTTTCAAAGGAGTTTCACAATGACGACCGTACCCGAACAGATCTCTGCTTTTGGCAAGGCGCAAGTTGAAACCGCTCTGCGCTTGGTAACCATAACGGCCGAAGGCACCGAAAAGTTGGTCGAGCTGCAGATCAAGAACAGCAAGGCCGCCTTCAACGAAGGCATGAAGAACGCCAAGGCGCTTGCCGAAGTGAAAGAATTCTCCGAATTGCCGACCTGGACCAGCTTCACGTTCCAGCCGGGCATCGACAAGGCCACCGCCTACGCCCGCAGCCTGTATGACGTTGCGGCAGGTACCCAGTCCGAAATCAGCGCGGTTATGGAAGCGCAGATCGCCGATTTCAGCAAGCACGTGGTCGTTGCCCTGGACGCGGCGCTGAAGTCCGCCCCCGCCGGTTCCGAGCCCGCGGTCGCCGCGGTCAAGTCCGTGATCGGCACCGCGAACACGGTGTACGAGAGCATCGCCAAGGCGACCAAGCAGCTGGCCGCGATGACCGAAGCCAACCTCACCGCCGCCGCCTCGCAAGCGGGCGTGGCGACCAAGAGGAAGGCCGCGTAAGCCTGTTGCACCGCAAGAGCAAAAGCCCCGGA
Source organism: uncultured Alcaligenaceae bacterium (assembly GCA_964396485.1). Classification (GTDB taxonomy): domain Bacteria; phylum Pseudomonadota; class Gammaproteobacteria; order Burkholderiales; family JACQAP01; genus JACQAP01. The sequence goes on along the minus strand of CAYNFN010000051.1, from coordinate 4,350 downwards.
CATCCGGGGCTTTTTTATTGCGGGTTCGGCGTCGCCACGGCCTCCAGCGCACGAAGTGTCTCCGGCAGGCGGTAATCCGGGTAGTGCTTCCTGAATTCCGCCAGTTGCTCGCGCGCCTGTGCGGTTTTGCCGTTGCGCAGCAGATCCCCGATTCTCTTCAGCCATTCCTCGGGCGCGTCGGCTGGCGCTGCGGAGGATGGCGCCGCCTCCTTGCGCAGTGCCGCAGTGGCGCGCTTTCCTTGCGCCGAATCCGCCAGCGCACTCTTCTGCTCGGCTACCGATGCCGACGGCGCGGCAGCTTCGAACTGCTGTAACGTTGGCGCAGGAGCCGGCGCCGCGACCGACGGCGCTGCCGCAGCCGAATCGGCACGCCCGGCAACCGAATTCTGCCGGGCATCCGCCTCACGGTCGCTGCGTGCGCTGCGCTCGCGCGACGGCCGCGACTCGCGCTCGATGCCGGGGCGCGACGCGGGCCGGGTCTGCGTTTCCTGCTTCATGACCAGCGCGGGCGCAGCCTTCCTGGCCTCACCCGCGGCAACGCCGGCCGATGTATCCGGTGGCGGCAAGGGATCTTCGATTTCGCTGGTCATCAACGCCAGGCTCACGCCGATCACCAATACGGCCGCAATCGATGCAGGCAGATGCCAGTTGCGCCTGAAACGGGAGCGCTCGACCTCGCGCCGGGCGGCCGCGAGAATCGCGGCGTCCAGATGCACGGGCGGCTCTTCGGTCGAGCCGGCACGGTAATGCCCGGACAGGCGCGAACGCTGCTCTTCCAGTTCCTGCTCCTCAGGCGACATCGGCTTCATGGCTCATTCCAGATCCATTCAATTCCTGGCGCAGCTTGGCGAGCGCGTACCTCAGGCGGCTCTTGACCGTTTCCCGGCCGACCCTGGTGACGTCGGCGATTTCCTCCAGCGTCAACCCGCCCTCCTCGTGCAACAGAAAAGCCTCGCGCTGCTCGTCCGGCAGCAGCGCCAGCGCACGCAGAAGCCGCCTTGCCGTCTGCCGCCGGGCCACAACACGCTCCGGCTGTTCCTGCTGCGGGCCTGCCACCTGCATCGCTTCTTCCGCGTCGTCGTCGAGCGAAATCAACTGCAGCGGCGGCTTGCGGCGGAAATGGTCGATCACGCAATTGTGCGCCACGCGATATAGAAACGTGGCGAAACGGGCTTCGACCCGGTAGCGGGCACGCGAGGAAATGATATTGGTCCACACTTCCTGGAACACTTCCTCGGCGGCGGAGCGAAAACCGACCTGCCGCAGCACGTAGCGGAACACGCCGCCGCGATGGCGCGCGTACAGATCCTCGAACGCGCGCACGTCGCCATCACGATAGCGCAACATCAGATCTTCGTCGGTAGCCGGCTGGTCCATTCCGGCTTGAAGTGTAATCAACCTCAACACGACGCGCGACACCGCCGCGGGAACTGCAATGCCTTAAGGAAGCTCTGATCAGAGCTTCCTTAGCCCCGTCCCGGCGGATCGGGGACGAACCCGCCCGGAAACGGCGAGGGCCAAGGCGGCGACTGGGGAATCACCCCGCGTGCCACCAGGTTTGCGTAGGTGTCGTAGTGAATGACGACCACTTCGTTGGGCGTGTCCGATTCGCGCTCGAACGCGACATAGCGCGCCTGCGAAGCCTCGCTGCGGCCATGGCCGGTGCCGATACTCTTCTCCGCCGCACGGGGTGCCGCCGACCGCGCGGCGCCATCCGCTGCCGCCCCGGGTTCGCCGCGGTTTCGCCGTTGCTCCAGTTCGAGCACGGGTTCGGGTTTGCGCTTGAACAGCGCCACGCCGATCACGCCGACGTTGTCCGGGCGCCCGGTGCGCGCCGCGTAGGAATCGCCCAGATCGGTGAAGTAGAACGCCGCCACTTTTTCCAGGCTCTTGCGCCAACCCCTGATCGACAGCGCGCGGCCGCGCTCGATCACGTAGCCGCTCTGCGATGCAGCCGCAGTATCGCCGGTGACGACGTTGACGCCGTCCACCGACGCCACCGCGAGCAGGTCAGCGCCCGCGCGATTGCGAACCGTGACCTGGTATTCGTTGCCGGGTTTGCCGGCGACAAACCAGCGGCCTCCGCTCTCGTAGACCGGCAGCGTGCGGCCGCTGGCGCGGTCGTAGATCTGCACATCGGCGAGGTTGCCGGCCGCCAAAGCTGGGGCAACGGTCAGGAAAAGACAGAAAAAAAGCAGGAAGCGTCGCATGGTGCTCTCCTTTGAAGAGGGACACCGGCTATAAACGGACGCTTTGATGAAATGGGGTTACCGAAAGTCGGTAAAGGCGTGAAGGGTGAGGGGTGAGGGTTACTGCTCTGTGCTAGCGTTGTGCCGCGAATCGTCAAGTGGCCTAAAATCAGAAATCATGCGAACGCTATTAATCCTCGCCGTTCTCGGCTTGCTCGCCTATTTGGCCTACGACAAGTTCACCGGCTCTTCGGTCGGTATTGAAACCACCGCCGATGGGACATTGTTAATGAAAAATGGCTCTTGGGACATGGAACTTGTGCAGTTAGGCGATGTGAAAGCCGATCTTCGCGTGTTCGGCGCCGACCGCAACAACACCTCGGGAAATATTGGTCCCTTTGCCTTCATCTCGCACCTGGTTTTCGCCAAGCCGCTTGCCGCTAACGAGGCTGTTTTTGATAAGTACCTGTGCGAAAGAGAATCCGTGGACCAGGCCGCGCTCATTCAGGTAATCATCGAAGACGAAAAACTCGATGCAGAAATCGAGAACATCAAACAGATGGAAGACCGCAGCTGTGCGAGGCTGGAAGGCGTCAGCTACAAGATTGCCCGCGTCTTGGAGGACGGCGAAGATATAACCGACACCATACAGTTCTCTCCGCCCCCCAATTCCGATCCGTGGAAAATTGTCATGGTCAAGGACATCCACTCAATCGACTGCCAGTAAGCCGATCGGCAAGTCGTTTCGGCTCGTAGGTTGGGTTGGGGTTTTAACCTGTATATACGAGGACATCAGAGAAAACTCTAAATACTTTTGGGAGGCATGTCATGTCAAATCAAAAGCCTGCTTTCGACCCGCTGCAGACAGTCGCTGCTCCCTAGAGCGGACTCTCGCGCTCCCTAATACCGAACGCTCGTTCTACCCAACGCCACCGTTCAGGCTCACCGGATCACCTCGTCGGTGCGCAGCAGGATGGACTCGGGAATCGTCAGCCCGAGGGCCTTGGCAGTCTTGAAATTGACCACCAGCTTGAACTTGGACACCTGCTCGACCGGCAGGTCTTGGGGCTTGGCGCCCTTCAACAGTCGGTCGACGAAGTACGCGGCGCGGCCCCATGTACCGGCGACATCGGTGCCATAAGAGATCAAGCCACCGGCTTCCACGTTGTCTGGGTCCTGGAAAATCGTCGGCAGTCGCGCTGCAAGGGCAGCTTGCGCAAGCCGGGCACGCTGCACATAGAAGACCGGCGAGAACAGCACCATGACCGCCCCTGCTTTCCTCGTCCTGGCGGCTTTGAACGCAGCCCGAAAGTCGTATGGAGCGCGAACCTCGATGAACTCCAGATTGAGACCGACAGACCGGGCGATCGGCTCCAGCTCCTCGCGCTGCACCCGACTCACGTCGCCACGGCTCCCCTCGCCGCTGGAGGCATCCCACAAGACCGCGATACGCGACACCCGCGGCAGCAGCTCCCGGAGCAGCTCGATGCGCTTGCCGGCCAGCTCAGACTGGCGGCCAAAGACCCCTGTGACGTTGCCCCCAGGCCGTCTGAAGCTGTCGATCAGCCCGGCGGCCACGGGATCGTAGTCGTGGATGGCCAACACGATCGGTACAGTGTTCGAAGCCTGCTTCGCGGCGCGCGCCGGGGCAACGGCGCCCGAAACGATCACATCGACGCCGAGCCCGACCAGCTCTTCCGCGAGCTGCGGCAGCATTTCGCTGTTACCCAGGGCGCTTCGATGCTCGATCCTGATGTTGCGGCCTTCCACGTAGCCCAGCTCGCGCAGTCCACGGCGAAAGGCCTCGACGACTGTGTCGTGGGGGACGGCAGCGAGCATCAGCACACCGACGGTTGGAACTTTGCCCGATTGCTGAGCCGCAGCGGCTGTGGCCGCCGTCGCAAACGCGACGGCAAGCACGCTTCGCAGCAGGCCCCGGATCACCGGATCACCTCGTCGGCGCGCAGCACACGCGCATGAATCCGTTCCACGCCTGCCTCCTTGGTGACGCCCACCAGTGATTATGCGGACAACAACGTCCGCATATCAATTGATAATGATGACAGCAGTTACTGACCCAACCGGTAAATAGTGCGCATCGTTTTCCCCCTCTCCCTCCGGGACAAGGGAACACTTGAAGCGGAGCAGAGGGTTGGGGTGA
>CAYNFN010000050.1:0-4667 GCA_964396485.1 uncultured Alcaligenaceae bacterium | reverse complement strand
AGTGGCGCGCAAGACTGCAGAAAGGGAAAAAGGACAAGGATCACTGCGATCAATCGGATAGGTAGTTTCATTCACTCCACTCCTAACAACAAACAATCGATGGCGTCGCACATGCAGTGCAGGCACAACAGGTGGACTTCCTGGATGCGCGCCGTTCTGTCCGCCGGCACGCAGATATGCACATCGTTCAGGCCGAGCACTCCAGCCATCTTGCCGCCGTTCTTGCCGGTCAGTGCGATCACGCCCATCTGCCGGTCGTGTGCGGCATGTATCGCCTCGATGACATTGGGCGAATTGCCGCTGGTGGAAATCGCCAGCAACAGGTCCCTGGATTGGCCGAGTGCGCGCACCTGCTTCGAGAACACGTCGTTGTAGCTGTAGTCGTTGGCGATCGCGGTGAGCGTGGAAGTGTCGGTGGAAAGCGCTATCGCCGCCAGAGGCGGGCGCTCCATCTCGAAGCGGTTCAGCAACTCGGCCGCGAAGTGCTGGGCATCGGCGGCGGAACCGCCGTTGCCGCAGGACAGGATCTTGCCTTCGTTCATCAGGCACTGCGCCATGCGCTCGGAGGCGCGCGCGAGCGGATCAGCAAGCAAATCCATCGCCTGCAGTTTCAAGTGGGCGCTGTCGGTGAAGTGTTTGTTGATCCGGTTCTTGAGGTCCATCCTGAAATATAGGCTGCATTCCCATTACAGGCGAATTATTGCACAAAGAGAGTACGAATCCGGTGCATATGATGCTCATTCGCCGAATGCGTTCACGACCCAGTCGACCTCGGGAGTGTCGCCGTTCAGCAACACTGCATCGAAACGGCAGGCCGGGAACTCGCTGTGTGCCGCCATGTAATGTCGGGCCGCCCGCAGCAGTTTTTTGCGCTTGCTCGTGGTAATGCTCTCGCCGGCCCCGCCGAAGGAGTGGCTCCTGCGGTATCGCACTTCGACGAAAACCAGTGTCGAGGCATCGCGCAGCACCAGATCGATTTCGCCAAAACGGCAGCGGTAGTTGCGCTCCAGAAGCTTGAGACCGCGCTTTACCAGGAAAGCTACAGCGGCATCTTCGGCCCAGGTCCCGCGATTGCTCATCGCATCGGGGGCGCTTCGAGTGGTTTGGCGCTGCCCTGGGAAAAATGTGCCGGCATCAGTAAGCGGGTAAATTGTTGGGTGTCGGTGGGTGTTATCGTGCCGGTCACGCCGTCAAGCGAAACCATCGGCTGGTATGGGCGCAACAATTCCTGCACGATCCGGAATGCGTCTATTCCGAGTGCGTAGAACCGTTCCTGATCGAGCGCCGAGGCCTGAACGTCAGGCTTCAGATAACTCATCACTGCAGGATGGTCCGGTTGCAGCAGCCACGGCATGTCGAGGAAGCGCACACCCTCCAGATCGAAGTTGCCAAGGGTGTCGGCTTTGGACACGAACACCAGCGAGGTGGCATAGATCGGCAAGCTGCCTCCTAAAAATGGGCGAATGAAGCGTACGCGCGTTGCTCCCATGGTCAGGAATACTGCATCGGCCTTGGATGCCGGGACTTGCTCGCGTAGCTTGGCGAGCGCGTACGGTTCCGTCGTGTAGCTGAGCTTGCCCGCGACTTCTCCCTTTAGCCAGCTCCATTCACCTAGAAAGGCCTGCGCAATTCGACTGTCCAGGGAAGTCTCGCCAGCAACGACGAAGGCTCTGCGCCCGCCTTGGCTGAAAGCGAATCGCGCAACCTGGCGCGCCTCCGACTCGATCTGCAGGCCGAACGCGTACAGGTCGCGAGGCATCAGTATGTCGCCGTCCGGAACATTGAGTGCGAGCGTGGGCACGCTGACCAATCCGCTCAGAGCGAGCGCGGTGACACCGTTGCGGGTAAGCGGCCCGATCACCGCGCGCGCGCCGCGCGACACTGCGCGCTGGTATGCGATGAGTATCTGGTTGGTGTCCTCCGTGGTGGCGTACACGGTCACTCCCGGTCCGTTTTCCTGCGTCAGCCCGGTGGCGGCGAGAATGCCAAGACGCACCGAGTCGGCGTGCTTGCCGAAAGAGGCGGACTGTAGCGGCAGTATTACCGCGATGTGCGCCTGCGTGGCCGGGGCGCCGGCGTTCCCGGTTTCCTGTGCGGCAGCCGGGCGGGTGGATAAGGCGATGGGCGCCCAGTATAGTAACGCCGCTACCAACAGCGAAAAGGCGGGGCGAAGTTGCATAGTGACGACACCAAACTGGCTGAGCCCGCATTATATGTGGTGGCCACACCGATCGGGAATCTGCGCGATATCACGCTGCGCGCGCTCGAGTTGCTGAAGTCCGTCGATTGCGTTGCTGCCGAAGACACGCGAGTTACGCGGAAATTGCTCAGCCATCACGGCATTCATGCGAAGCTGTTTGCACTGCACGAACACAACGAGCACGATGCGGCCAGGCGCCTGATCGCGCTGCTCTCGAAGGGAAAATCGGTGGCGTTGGTATCCGATGCCGGCACGCCCGGAATCAGCGATCCGGGAACCATGGCAGTGGCGCAAGTGCGCGAAGCAGGTTTTCGCGTGGTGCCGATCCCCGGCCCGAACGCGGCCATCGCCGCGATCGCGGCATCGGGAATGCGGGCCGCGACGTTCTGCTTCCATGGTTTTTTGCCGGCCAGAAAAGGCGATCGCGAAATTGCGCTGGCGGGGCTCAGCCGCCAAACCGGGCTGCTGGTGTTCTACGAGGCGCCGCACCGGATCGTGGAATCGGTGAGGAGCATGGTGTCCGTGTTCGGCGGTGAGCGTCGCATCGGCATCGCACGCGAGCTAACCAAGCTCTTCGAACAGGTGCACGTCTGCAGGCTTGTCGAGGCCGGCGCCTGGCTGCTACAGCACGAGGACCACCGTCGCGGCGAGTTCGTGCTCCTGGTGGAAGGTTGTGCCGACGGCGCCGTGCAACCGGAGGACGATTCGGCGCGCGTGTTGGAACTTCTGCTCGACGAGCTGCCGCTGAAGCTGGCGGTGAAGCTCGCCGCCGGAATCACCGGCGCGAGGAAGAACGCGCTCTACCAGCGCGCGCTTGAACTCAAGAAGGAATAAAACAGGGATGCTTCCCGACCGTCAGCCACTGACTTGATGCAGATTACCATCACCAAACCCGACGACTGGCACCTGCATCTGCGCGATGGCGACGCGATGAAGGCGGTGCTGCCTGACACGGCTCGGCGCTTCGCCCGCGCCATCGTCATGCCTAACCTCAGACCCGCGGTAACGACGACCGCCGCGGCTGGCGCTTATCGCGACCGCATCCTCGCCGCTTTGCCTGCAGGCAGCAATTTCTTGCCATTGATGACGCTGTATCTCACCGACAACACCGGGCCGCAGGAGATCCGCGCTGCGAAGTCAGGCGGGTTCGTGCACGCGGTGAAGTACTACCCGGCTGGCGCAACGACCAATTCGGATGCAGGCGTGACCGACATCCGGAAGTGCTTCAACACCTTCGAGATCATGGCCGAAGTCGGGATGCCGTTGCTGATACACGGCGAAACGACCGATGCAAATGTGGACGTGTTCGACCGGGAGAAGGTCTTCATCGATCGCACTCTGACCGCGCTGGTGCAGCGTTTCCCGCGGCTGAAGATCGTCGTGGAGCACATTACCACCGCCGACGCGGTGAAGTTCGTGCTCAGCGCGCCGGATACCGTGGCGGCGACCATCACGGCGCATCATCTTCTGCTCAACCGCAACGACCTATTTCGCGGCGGGATCCGCCCGCATCACTACTGCCTCCCGGTGCTCAAGCGCGAAGAGCACCGCCAGGCGTTGGTGAAAGCGGCAACTTCAGGCAATCCCAAGTTTTTTCTTGGTACCGACAGCGCGCCACATGCGCGTCACACCAAGGAAACTGATTGCGGCTGCGCCGGAATTTACACCGCTCACGGCGGCATCGAGTTGTACGCGGAGGCCTTCGATGCGGCGGGAGCGCTCGACAAATTGGAGAATTTTGCCGCTTGCTTCGGCGCAGACTTCTACGGCCTGCCGCGCAATCGCGAGCACATCACACTGAAGAAGAAAGCCTGGGTCGTGCCGGCGGAATTGCGTTACGGGGCCGACACGCTGGTGCCGTTGCGAAGCGGCGCTTCGATCGCCTGGCAGGTCGGGTGACGCGAATATCTTGAAAGCACTGCCGGCTGTGGCGCGCTATCGGTTCATTGCGGAACTGGAGACGTATCGCGTCGCGGGCGTAATGAAAGGTGGCGCTATGGTGCGCGCCGTGAGTCGTGGATAATGGAGCAGAGTGTGAGGAGGCATCGAGGGAGACAAGAACAATGCCCGTGCGGTTGCATCAACACTTGTTGTGCATCGCCGCGAAAGTCTCGCTCAATGCGCGTGTGCGTTGACTGGATGGCGACCAAATCCTAAGCTTCCGGTCGCTGTACGTTTAGATGACAGGGGGATAAATGAACAAAGCAGAACTCGTCGAAGTGATAGCAAAAAAAACAGGCGCCAGCAAAGCCATGGCAGACACCATGATCGATGCATTCATAGACGCCGTAACCGTATCTCTGAAGAAAGGCGAAAGCGTGACCCTGGTTGGCTTCGGAACGTTCTCCCAGGGCAAGCGTGCTGCACGCACGGGCCGCAATCCTCAAACGGGCGCGGCAATCAAGATTCCAGCAGCCAAGACGGCGAAGTTTGCGGCGGGCGCGAAACTCAAGGCAGCCGTCAACGG
>CAYNFN010000049.1:0-2114 GCA_964396485.1 uncultured Alcaligenaceae bacterium | reverse complement strand
CGTGGGAAAATTTCGTCCCTCCCCTTGACGATGCCAACGAACGGCTGCACCGGGCCTGGGGGCAGGTCGCGCACATGAACGCGGTGATGAACAGCCCGGCGTTGCGCGAGGCATACAACGCCAACCTGGGGCGCATCACCCGGTACTTTACCGGGTTGTCGCAGAGCGAGGCGCTGTTCCGGAAATACAAGGCGTTGCGTGCCTCGCCCAATTTTTCCGCGCTCACGCGGGCGCAGCAAAAAGTCATCGACAATGAACTGCGCGATTTCCGCCTGGGCGGCGCGGAACTTCCCGCTGAAGGTAAGGCGCGTTTCAAGCAGGTGAGAGAGCGGCTCGCCCAGCTGTCGTCCAAATTCAACGACAACCTGCTCGATGCCACCAACGCGTTCGAGTTGATCATCCAGGACCGCGCGCAATTGTCCGGCATGCCTGATGACGTGCTGGAAGTGGCGCACAGAGCTGCGGCGGAGATCGGCAAAGCGGGCTGGAAATTCACGCTGCAGATGCCGTCCTATTTCCCGGTCATGCAGTACGCGGACAACCGCGATTTGCGCGAACCGCTGTATCACGCCTACGCCACCCGCGCCGCCGAATTCGGCAATCCGGCGTGGGACAACACCGCGCTCATCGGCGAAATTCTGAAGTTGCGGCGTGAACAGGCGCAACTGCTCGGCTTCAAGAGTTTTGCCGATTTGTCGCTGCAGCCCAAAATGGCCGACTCCCCCGCGCAGGTGCTGCACTTTCTCGACGGACTGGCGGCGCGCGCCAAACCCTACGCCGGGCGCGATCTGGCCGAACTGAAGGAGTTTGCGGCGAAGCAACTGGGACTCGCCGATCTGCAGCCCTGGGACGTAGCTTATGCATCGGAGAAGTTGCAGGTCGCGCGCTATGCGTTCTCGGATCAGGAAGTCAAACAGTACTTCCCGGAGCAGCAGGTGCTCGGCGGCATGTTTCGTGTGGTCGAGACGCTTTACGGATTAAGCATCGCCGCCGATGAGGCACCGCGCTGGCATGAGGATGTGCGCTTCTTCTCCATCCGCAATGCCGACGGCACGCTGGTCGGGCAGTTCTATCTCGATCTTTATGCGCGGCCGTCCAAGCGCGGAGGAGCGTGGATGGACGACGCGATTACCCGGCGGCGCAAAGCCGCCGGCATCCAGACGCCGGTTGCCTATCTGAACTGCAATTTCTCCGCGCCAGTCGGTGGCAGGCCGGCAATGTTCACCCACGACGAAGTGATCACGCTGTTTCACGAATTTGGCCACGGCTTGCACCATCTGCTGACCCGGGTGGACGTGCTCGGCGTGTCGGGAATCAATGGGGTCGAGTGGGACGCGGTTGAGCTGCCCAGCCAGTTCATGGAGAACTTCTGTTGGGAATGGGACGTGCTCAAGGACATGACCCGGCACGTCGATAGCGGACAGAGTCTGCCGCGCGCGCTTTTCGACAAGATGGTGGCGGCGAAGAATTTTCAGAGCGGCATGCAGACCGTGCGCCAGCTTGAGTTCGCGCTTTTCGACATGCATCTGCACCACGACTTCGACCCGGCCGGCTCGAAGACCTCACTCGATCTGCTCGACGAGGTGCGCAGCCGCGTCGCCGTCATCATTCCGCCGGCTTACAACCGCTTTCCGCATGGCTTTTCGCATATCTTTGGCGGTGGGTACGCGGCCGGCTATTACAGCTACAAATGGGCGGAGGTGCTGTCTGCCGATGCCTACAGCCTGTTCGAGGAAAAAGGTGTGCTGAGCCCCGCGGTCGGCGAGCGCTTCCGCGAGGAAATTCTCGCCGCCGGCGGCAGCCGTCCGGCGCTCGAGTCCTTCGTGGCGTTTCGCGGGCGCGAGCCGAAAATCGATGCGTTGCTGCGGCATAAAGGCATGGCCGTTGCATGATGCCGCTAGGGAAGCTCTGCATAGGTCCGACGACGCGCGTTGCGCCAGGTGCGGATGACTTGCTAGGCGTCGCTTCGCAGGTGCGGCTGAAGCCCCAACAAGGAGCGTAACAACGCAGGCGCCGCACCTGGCACAACCCAATGACATTTCGACTCTTTAGAGGGACCGGGCGATTCGGGCCGATGACTGCGTCGGCTCCTCCTTATGTAGGCCGGCTACACG
>CAYNFN010000048.1:0-1764 GCA_964396485.1 uncultured Alcaligenaceae bacterium | reverse complement strand
GGGGGAGAGGGACCTTATGTCTGCTTGAGGGAGCAATATGCTTCCTCTCAGGCTCTTACTCGTTCCCCGCGCGGATCGTACAACGCCCCCAGATGCAACCGGCAGGGAATGCGCTCGGTCGCGACCTCGAGCTCATAGCCGCCGGAGCTCAGCATGACGTCATCGACACCCTTCTCGCTGCGCACATAGCCGAAGCCGATGTTCTTGCCCACGGTATAGCCCCACCCACCGCTCGATAGCCATCCGACGCGCTCTCCATCGCGGTAGATCGTTTCACGCCCGAGCAGCACAACCTCGGGATCGTCCACAGTGAAGCAGGCCAGCCGCTTCTTTAAGGGCTGCGAGCGCTGCGCCAAAAGTGCGTCACGCCCCAGGAACGGTATCGCCTTCGCCAGCTTGACGGCCCAACCCAATCCTGCTTCCAGCGGTGTGTGGTCGGGGCCGATATCGGCTCCCCAGGCCCGGTATCCTTTTTCGAGCCGCAGCGACTCGATCGCGCGATAGCCTGCATTGGCAATCCCGTGCGGCCTGCCGGCTTCCATCAACCGCTCATAGACGGCGAGCGCGCATTCGACTGGGATGTGCAGCTCCCAGCCCAGCTCGCCCACGTAGGTCACGCGCAGCGCGCGCACGGGCGCGCCCGCAACGTCGATCTCGCGCCATGTTCCGAACGGGAATGCCGCGTTGGACACGTCCGCACGAGTCACGCTTGCCAGCACGTCGCGCGCTCTCGGACCCATCAACGCCAGCACGCAATACGCCGACGTGACGTCGACCAGCGTCGTGTCCCCGCAGTCCGGCGGTATGTTGCGACGAATCCATGCGAAGTCGTGGGTGGCGAATCCGGTACCGGTCACGATGTAGAACTCGTTCTGCGACATGCGCGCAACAGTGAGGTCGCACTCGATCCCGCCGCGAGCGTTCAACATCTGGGTGTAGGTCAGGCTCCCCGGCGGTTTGCCGACGTCGTTGGCGCAGATCCACTGCAGCGCCCGTTCGGCGTCCCTGCCGATCAGAAGGAACTTGGCGAAGCTGGTCTGATCGAACAGCGCGACGCGCTCGCGACACGCCTGATGCTCTGCACCGACGCAGCCAAACCAGTTCTGGCGCCCATAGGTATAGGCATCCTTCGCCTCGACACCGGGCGGTGCAAACCAGTTGGGCCGTTCCCATCCGAGCTTCTCGCCGAAACACGCGCCCTGATCCTTCAGCCGCTGGTAGAGCGGCGACACGCGCAGCGGGCGCGCGCTGCGATACTCCTCAAACGGCCAGGCCATCGTGTAGTGCTTGCCGTAGGCCTCGAGCGTGCGCGTGCGCACCCAGTCGTCCGAACGATGGTGGCGGCCGAAGCGCCGGATGTCGACGGGCCACAAGTCCATGGGCGGCTCACCGGCGGCAATCCACTCGGCCAGCGCGCGACCGGCGCCGCCGGCGGAAGCGATGCCGAAGGCGTTGAAGCCGGCGCCAACAAAGAAGCCCCTCACTTCGGGCGCCTCGCCGAGGATGAAGTTGCCGTCCGGCGTGAACGACTCCGGCCCATTGATGAGCTGCTTGATGCCCGCGTTCTCCAGGGCGGGCACCCGCGCCAGCGCCTGCGTCATGTGCTGTTCGAAGTGGTCCCAGTTCTCGCCCAGAAGCTGGAACTCGAAACCCTCGGGAATGCCGTGTTCGGCCCAGGGAATCGGGTCCGGTTCATAGCCGCCCATGACCAACCCACCGACTTCTTCCTTGAAATAGATCAGCCGGTCCGGATCGCGCAACGTG
>CAYNFN010000047.1:0-1791 GCA_964396485.1 uncultured Alcaligenaceae bacterium | reverse complement strand
GGCCTGGTCCAGCAGCTCTCGACACTGTTCCTGCCCAACCAGTTGCAGAACACTGCGATCTTCGTTGTGTTCCTGGTCATCGTACTGCTGCGGCCGCAAGGCCTGTTCGGCAGGGCGACGCGCAGGACATGAAGGCGACGGACCTGAAGATGCTCGGGACGAACCTGCGCCGCCAGGCGCTGCTGATCGCGGCATTCGGCATCGTCTTTGCCGTGGCGACGGCCTTCGCGCAGAACTCCTACTACCAGTTGATCATGACGCTGGTGCCGGTGTGGGCGGTGATGGGGCTGGCGTGGAACGTGTTGAGCGGCTACAGCGGCTTCGTGTCGTTTGGCCATGCAGCCTTCTTCGGGCTGGGCGCGTACTCCCTCGCGCTGGCGCAGATCCACTGAGGTCTGTCGCCCTGGCTGGGGATTCCGCTGGCGGGGGTGGTGGGCGCGCTGGCCGGACTGGTGGTCGGCTTCCCGACTTTCCGCCTGCGCGGGCATTACTTCGCGCTGGCGATGCTCGCCTATCCGCTGGCGCTGTTGTACGTGTTCGAGTGGCTGGGTTACCAGGAGCTGACGCTGCCTATGCAGCGCGAGGCGCCGCTCGCGTACATGCAGTTCGAGGATCATCGCATCTACGCGTGGCTGGCACTGGTGCTGATGCTCGGCGCGATGGTGCTGACCGGCCTCATCGAGCGTTCACGCTTCGGCATGTCGCTGCTCGCGATCAAGCAGGACGAGGCGGCCGCCGAGGCCGCCGGGATCAGGACGCTGGCGTGGAAACTCAAGGCGATCACGCTGAGCGGCGCGATGGCCGGCACGATCGGCGGCTTCTACGCGGTGGTGCTGCTGGTGGTGACGCCGCCCGCGGTGTTCGGCATGCTGGTGTCGGCGCAGGCCTTGATCGTCGCCATGTTCGGCGGCGTGGGCACGCTGTGGGGGCCGGTGATCGGCGCAGTGATCCTGGTGCCGCTGAGCGAGTTGCTGCATGCGAAGCTGGGCAACGTCATACCCGGCATCCAGGGCGTGGTCTACGGGATCGCGATCGTCGCGGTCATCCTGCTGGCGCCCGAGGGCGTGTTCTGGAAGGTGAAGGACCTGATGCTGCGCCGGCGTGCGGGGAAACACGTCGCGCAATCGCAGTCCGCGGGCCCGGCATCGGCAGTCGTCGCGGAACTGCCGCTGCGCAAAAGAAACGGCGAAGGCGCGGTCGTATTCGAGGTGCGCAATGTATCGAAAGCGTTCGGCGGCCTTCAAGCAGTGCGCGACGTCAGCATGAAGGTCGTGAGCGGAGAGATCCTCGGCATCATCGGTCCGAACGGCGCGGGCAAGACCACGTTCTTCAACCTGTTGAACGGTTTTATCCGCCCCGACCACGGGCAGATCCTGCTGGAAGGCAGGGACATCGTCGGCGCACGGCCGTACCAAATCTGCGCCGCCGGAGTCGGCCGCACGTTCCAAGTAGTCAGGCCGTTCCGGCGCATGACGGTGCTGGAGAACGTCGTTGTCGGCGCGTATGTGCACGCGGCGTCGGACCGGGAGGCGCGTGCCAATGCCGAAGCCGCAATTGCCCAGGTCGGGCTGGAGCGCGACGCACAGCTTCTCGCCGGCAGCCTGTCGAACAAGCAGTTGCGCCTGTTGGAGCTCGCCCGCGCGCTCGCCGGCAAACCGACGGTGCTGCTGCTCGACGAAACGCTGGCGGGACTGGGCGGCAATGAGGTCGAGGAAGTGATCGCGCTGGTGCGCAAACTCGCCGCGCGCGGCGTCACCATCGTCATCATCGAGCACACCATGCAGGCGATGG
>CAYNFN010000046.1:0-2593 GCA_964396485.1 uncultured Alcaligenaceae bacterium | reverse complement strand
CGTTCCTGTACACGCACTTCGAGGACATCTGCGACGTGATGAAGGCGTACGACGTCTCGTTCAGCCTCGGCGACGGCTTGCGCCCCGGTTCGATCTACGACGCCAACGACGAAGCGCAGCTCGGCGAACTCAAGACGCTGGGCGAACTCACCGAGGTCGCCTGGAAGCACGACGTGCAGGTCATGATCGAGGGCCCCGGCCACGTGCCCATGCACCTGATCAAGGAGAACATGGACCTGCAGTTGAAGTTGTGCCACGAGGCGCCGTTCTACACGCTGGGACCGCTTACCACCGACTTCGCTCCCGGTTACGATCACATCACGTCGGCGATCGGCGCGGCGATGATCGGCTGGTATGGAACCGCGATGCTGTGCTACGTCACTCCCAAGGAGCATCTCGGCTTGCCGGACAAGGACGACGTCAAGGACGGCATCATCGCTTACAAGATCGCCGCGCACGCGGCAGATCTGGCCAAAGGCCACCCGGGCGCACAGGTCCGCGACAATGCGCTGTCCAAGGCCCGCTTCGAGTTCCGCTGGGACGACCAGTTCAACCTCGGGCTCGACCCGGACAAGGCGAAGCAGTTTCACGACGAGACGCTCCCTCAGGAAGGCGCCAAGCTCGCGCACTTTTGTTCGATGTGCGGCCCGCACTTCTGCTCGATGAAGATTACCCAGGATGTGCGCGACTATGCTGCAGCCCAGGGCGTATCCGAGTCCGAGGCCTTGCAAAAGGGGATGAAGGACAAGGCGGCCGAGTTCATCAGCGCAGGCGCCGAAATTTATCGTCGCGCCTGACGCCAAGCCGTTGAGCGTCAAGACCGTGGCCGCGTCGGTGCTGACAATCGCGGCCGGCGTGTTGGTCGGGTTGTCGATCCTTCTATATTTCGGCCAGGACCGCCTGATCTTCTTCAGGCAGCCGCTTGATCCGGAGCGTCGCGATTCGGTACTGCAGCGCTTTCCCAATATCGAGGAAGTCAACCTGGTAGCGCAAGACGGCACGCGCCTGCACGGTTTCCTTTCCAAACCGCCGGCCGTTGCCGGCACGAAGTTTCCGCTGGTCATTTATTTCGGCGGCAATGCGGAAGAAGCCTCCTGGCTGCTGGACGAGACCGAGCGGCCGCAGAACTGGGCGTGGCTGGTGGTCAACTACCGTGGCTACGGCTGGTCCAAGGGCAGTCCGGGCGAGGAGGCGATGGCTGCGGACGCGCGCCGCATCCACGACTGGATGCGGTCGCGATCCGACGTCGAGCACTCCCGCATCGTCGCATTCGGCCGCAGTCTGGGCAGCGGTGTTGCCGTCCGGCTGGCTTCCGAGCGCCCTTTGGCCGGCATGGTCCTCGCAACACCTTTCGACAGCCTGGAAAGCGTAGCCAAGCGCCACTACCCGTTCGCGCCGGTGTCGATGTTATTGCGGCATCGCTTCGATTCGCTCGATCTCGCGCCCCGCATCGGCGTTCCGATGCTGTGCATCGTGGCGGAGCGCGACTCGATCATTCCCGCGGAGCATGCGCACCGGCTGCATGCAGCATGGAAGGGCGACAAACGACTGGTGTCGATCGCGAACGCCGGCCACAACGACGTGTCCGCGAGCCCGGCGTACTGGCGCGAGATCGGGCATTTTCTCTCGAGGATTTCAGGTACTCATTGAGTCGGACGCGCCAACTCGTCGTGCTAACATCCGCGCATGGACGCGCTTACACCGCTTGCCGCGCTCATCCTCGGCATCGTCGAGGGGCTCACCGAATTCCTTCCGATCTCGAGCACCGGCCATCTGATCCTTGCCGGAGACTTGCTCGGCGTCAACAGTGAAAAGGGCAGGATCTTCGAGATCGCGATCCAGTGCGGCGCCATTCTCGCCGTGGTCTGGGAATACCGTGTCAAACTCTGGTCGGTCGCCGTGCAGCTGCCTTACGATCGCGGCGCGCAGCGTTTCGCCGCAAACCTGCTGATCGCCTTCATCCCGCTTGCCGTGCTCGGATTGCTGTTCGGAAGCGCGATCAAGGCGAGCCTGTTCAAGCCGGTGCCGGTCGCCATCGCGTTCATCGTCGGCGGCCTGATCATCCTCTGGGCCGAACGGCGCAAACATGCCATCAGGATCCAGAGTGTCGAGGACATGCGCTGGACCGACGCGCTCAAGGTCGGCATTGCACAGGCCTTCGCGCTGATACCGGGTGCCTCCCGCGCCGGCTCGACCATCATCGGCGGGCTGTTTTTCGGACTGTCGCGCAAGGCAGCAACCGAGTTCTCCTTCTTTCTCGCCATCCCGGTCCTGTTCGCCGCGTCGGCTTACGAACTGGTCAGGAACCGGCAACTTTTCTTTGTAGAGGATCTCGGGATTTTCGGCATCGGATTGGCAGGGGCGTTCGGTTCGGCATTTTTGTGCGTGCGCTGGTTTTTGCGTTACATCAGCCGGCACGATTTCACCGTGTTCGCGTGGTATCGGATCGGCTTCGGCATTCTGGTGCTCGTGACCGCCTATAACGGCGCGGTGAACTGGACCGTAAGCTGAAGGGCGATTGAGCAATTGGGCGATTGGGCGATTGGGCGATTGGGTGATTGGGCGATTAAGTGATTGAGTGATTGAGTGATTG
>CAYNFN010000045.1:0-9616 GCA_964396485.1 uncultured Alcaligenaceae bacterium | reverse complement strand
AACCGCGGATTGCAGTTTCTGGATCTGATCCAGGAAGGCAATATCGGTTTGATGAAAGCGGTGGACAAGTTCGAATACCGCCGCGGTTATAAATTCTCGACTTACGCCACGTGGTGGATACGTCAGGCGATCACGCGTTCGATCGCGGACCAGGCGCGCACCATCCGCATTCCGGTGCACATGATCGAAACCATCAACAAGATGAACCGCATTTCGCGCCAGATCCTGCAGGAAACCGGACAGGAACCGGATCCGGCGACGCTGGCGGTGAAGATGGAAATGCCCGAGGAAAAGATCCGCAAGATCCTCAAGATCTCGAAAGAACCGATCTCGATGGAAACCCCGATCGGCGACGACGATGATTCGCACTTGGGCGATTTCATCGAAGACCAGGCCACCATGGCGCCCTCGGACGCGGCG
The DNA here is from genome assembly GCA_964396485.1 of uncultured Alcaligenaceae bacterium. Classification (GTDB taxonomy): domain Bacteria; phylum Pseudomonadota; class Gammaproteobacteria; order Burkholderiales; family JACQAP01; genus JACQAP01. The sequence continues at coordinate 9,196 of CAYNFN010000045.1, read as the reverse complement.
GTCTACACCAGCCTGCGCGATGCCACCAAGGAAGTGCTGGACACGCTCACCCCGCGCGAAGCCAAGGTGCTGCGCATGCGCTTCGGCATCGAGATGAACACCGACCACACGCTCGAGGAAGTGGGCAAGCAGTTCGACGTCACCCGCGAGCGCATCCGCCAGATCGAAGCCAAGGCGCTGCGCAAGCTGCGCCATCCGTCGCGCTCCGAGCGGCTGCGCAGCTTCCTGGACAACACCTGAGCCTACGGCGCAGTTGTTGCCGCGCAGGTTAAGCAAAGCGGCCGGAGCCACAACAATTAGGACATTCTCAGCGAGGGGAAATAAAATGGCCGGGTTCATTACCCGGCCATTTCTTGTGCCGTACGTTCTTTGTCTGCGGGCGGGCCTGTAGCTCAGCTGGTTAGAGCAGAGGACTCATAATCCTTTGGTCGCTGGTTCAAATCCAGCCGGGCCCACCATTTCTTCCACGTCGGCAAACGACGCTCAGAACTTGTCTTCTTCCTCCTCCTCATCGTCGAGTTCCTCTTGCTCGTCGTAAGGATCCTCCTTCTCTTCCCGCCAGGCGCCGGAGTCGATCACTTCGTTGACGATGTCTTCGATGCGCTCACGCACATCCTGCTCGGCCTGCCCGCTGACGCCATCCACCTCGGTGTAGTGTTCCTCGTCGTCCTCTATCGACACGATCGCATCGGGCCACTCTTCCCGGAATGCCTCGAGCAGTTGGCCCTTGAAGCGGTGGTACTCCTCGTCCGAGACGATTCCGAGCGGCTCGTGGGAGGTGTAATGGGTGATCGAAATGGTCGAGGCCATGTTTATCGGTCGCTGCGCTGATCCGGATGTCAAAAGGATACCGAAGTTTCGCCCGGATTTTGTCCGCGGCCGCGAAATTCGGTTCTCTTGCTTAGGCGGAGCAATTGTCGTGCCGTTCTCCGTCGCCCGATGTTGGTGACGCCGTCAGTCAACTCCTGGAAATGCTCAGCCGACGCGCTCGAGTGCCTCGCGATCGACCTCGGCAAGCGTCGGGCGTCCCAGCAGGGTCAGCGTGATGTCGATCTCGTCGCGCAGGATTTCCAGTGCGCGCTCGACCCCCGCCTGGCCGGCGCAGGCCAGCCCGTAAAGCCAGGCGCGCCCGATCATGCAGGCCCTGGCACCGAGGGCGCGGGCGCGCACCACGTCGGCGCCGCGGCGAATGCCGCCGTCGAGCACCACTTCAAGCCGGTCTCCCACTGCATCGGCGATTGCCGGCAATGCGTGCACTGCGGATACCGCGCCTTCGAGTTGCCGCCCGCCGTGATTGGAAACGATTATGCCGTCCGCGCCATGCGCGACGGCAAGTCTGGCATCCTCGACGCTGAGCACACCCTTGAGCAGGACCGGACCGCCCCACGCCGACTTGAACCACTCGAGGTCGCGCCAGTTCACCGTGAGATCGTACTGGTCGGCGATGAACTCCGTGATGGTGACCGCGTCGGTTGCGGCGGCCTTGGTGCCCTCGAAATTCCTGAAGGCGATGCGCGGACCCAGCCCCACGTCGAAGAGCCAGGAGACATGGCGGGCGAAATCGAGGATGGTCGCAAGAGTGAAACGCGGCGGCACGGTGAAGCCGTTGCGCATATCGCGCTCGCGCGGCCCCTGCACCTTGGTGTCCACGGTAAGAACCAGCGCGGTGCAGCGCGACGCCCGCGCTCGCTCGATGAACTCCCTGGTGAGTCCCCGGTCGCGCAGCACGTAGAGCTGGAACCACTTCGGCTGGGTGGTCTCGGTCGTGATCTCTTCGATGCTGCAGGTGGCCATGGTAGACAGGCAGTAGGGCACGCCGTATTTTTCTGCGGCGCGGGCTGCGGCCAGCTCGCCGCGGCGCGACAGCAGTCCCGCGAGTCCGATCGGCGCGAGAATCAAAGGCGAGGCGCAGTGCTGTCCGAACAGGGTGATCGACTGGTCGCGCCTGGACACGTCGGTCAGCACCCGGGTACGGAAGCGCCACTTCTGGAAGTCCTCGCGGTTGGCGCGCAGCGTGGTTTCATCCTGGGCCCCGCCGTCGATGAACTCGAATATCACTTTCGGCAGACGCCGGCGCGCCCGGCTGCGCAGATCTTCGATGTTGATTGCCTGCATGGATTTTTGTTGCAGTTGGGAAAAGTTGAAGTTTTATCGGGTTTTACTGAGTCTTACGTAACAGCGTGACAGCACTTATGCGACTGCTGCCCTCACCCGCCGCTGCGCGGCACCCTCTGCTCCGCTTCAAGTGTTACCTTGTCCCGGAGGGCGAGGGTTTTAGTTGTCCCTCTCCCTCCGGGAGAGGGGTCGGGGTGAGGGAAGTGTCATGCAATTACGTTATTCTCAATAGTTCCGACATAACGTGCTGTGCACATTAGTCTGCACTGAAACCCCATTCGCACTTCAAGGCTTGGGATTTTAGTTGCGACATGACGTGCTGTGCACATTAGTCTGCACTGAAACCTCATTCGTCCGTCATGGACGAACGGGGTTTTCACCCCAGTACATCGGGGCGTCATACTTTCTCGGTTTCAGCAAATCCTCCAGGTAAAGCGAAGGCGCCATCTCCCAGGCGTATTCGTTGAAGCGCGCCAGCATCTCCTGTACCCGTTGCGGTTCGCGATCGGCGCGGTTGTCTTCCTCAGATGGGTCGTCCTGGATATTGAACAGTTCGTAGCGCACCGGCAAGCGCGAGTAGACGATGAGCTTCCAGTTCTCAATCAGCAGCGCGCCGCGGCTGTCTTCCATTGCGAGCAGCAACTCCCTGCGCGCACTCGGCTTGCCGTCGGCAATCGTGGCCCATTGATCGATGCCATCGATTCGCCGGGTCTGCCCGGACTTCGCGCCCGCGATCTTCAGCAACGTCGGATACATGTCCGTAACGTGGATGCGTTCGGCGACCACACCCGGCTGGATTCTACCCGGCCACGCGGCGAACGCCGCCACCCGCATCGAGCCTTCGTGCAGTCCGCCCTTGCCGTCCTGGAAGGGGCCGTTGTCGGCGGCGGGTTTCCCGACATCGCCATCGCCGGTCGCATACTTGTTCGGCAGCGCCCCACCGTTGTCGCTATGGAACACGATCAGCGTATTCGCCGTCATGCCTTTCGATTCCAGCGCCGAAATCAGCCCTCCTATGGCGTCGTCGAGTGCGGTGACCATCGCTGAATAGGTGCGGCGGGTTTCGTCGGCGATGTCCTGGTACATTTCCAGGTATTCCTTCGGTGCCTGCAACGGCACCTGCGGCGCGTTGAAGGACAGGTAGAGAAACAACGGCGTAGCCGCGTCGTGCTTTGCAATCAGGCTGGCTGCCTCCCGGCCCAACAGGGTCGTAACGTAGCCCGCTTCCTTCACCTGCCGTTCGTTGCGGTGCCAGTCGGGCTCGCCGATCCTGTTGGTCTTCTTGAAATAGTCGATCTCGCCGTTGAAGCTGCCGTAGAAACTGTCGAAGCCGCGCCGGGTCGGCCAGAATTCCTTCTTCAAATGGCCGAGTTGCCACTTTCCGAGCATCGCAGTGCGGTAGCCGGCTTCCTTCAGCGCCTGCGGCAACATCCGTTCATCGGCCGGCAATCCGTACCGGCTCCACGGCAGGATGGAAAGCGTCTGCAGGCCGTAGCGCATCGGATAACGGCCGGTCATCAACGCCGCGCGAGTCTGGGTCGAGAAGGGAAGGGCATAAAACTTTTCGAGTCGTGCGCCGAATTGCGCCAGCCTGTCGAGGTTGGGCGTTCTGATCGGGCTGCCGTGGTAACCCACGTCCTTCCAGCCGAGATCGTCGGCGAGGATGTAGACGATGTGCGGCTGCTGCGCAGCACCGATACATGCATACGCGCAGCCGAACAACACCGCCGCGAGTCGCAGAGCCACCTTCACTTTCTCCTCCGTCGATTTGCGCCAGATGTTACCTGAGATCACGCGCCGCAACCGCGCCAGTCCGATGCCCGCCGGGCTCCTCCGCGCGCTTGCCTCGCATGGGGCTTCCCGGCTGCGCTACAATCGCCCCGGTCATGAAGGATAGTGAAGTCATACTCGGTGTTCTGCGCAGCATCGGGCGCCGCCTGTGGTTGCGCCGGGCGCTTCAGGAGATCGCCTACGGCGCCTGCGTTGTCCTGTTCGCAATGATTGCCTTCCAGATTGTGGGCGTCGCGTTGAGCTCGGCAGTTCCGGCGGTCGGAACCGGCGCCCGGACGGCGGTCGTTGCGGTGGTGGCGATGCTCGGGGCTTACGTCGCGTGGCGCGCATTGCGTCAGGTGACGCTGGCGCAAGCCGCAGGAGAGACCGATGCACGCGCCCGGCTGAAGGACGAACTGAAGTCCGCTTACTGGTTCGTTGCCACGCCCGCGCCATCCCCGTTTGCGCAATTGCAGATTGCCCGCGCGGCCGCGACCGCACGCCGGCTCGACCCCGGCGCGATCGTCTCGGGCCTGCCGCCGCGCAGCCTGTACGCTGCTGCCGGTCTGGGCGCGGCCCTGCTGCTGGTCACCTGGATCGCGCCACGGCAAACGCATTCATGGGACGGTGCCGATGCTGCGGCAGTGGCCGCGGCCAGGGAGACGCAGGACCTGCGCGCACTTCTCGAAGGCGCGCCGCCGGACCCCGAGCTCGAGAAGCTCGATCGCGCGCTCGAGGAATTGCAGCGCGCCGACGCGACCGCCGAAGAGAAAGCGCGCGCAGCCGCGCAGGCGCGCGATGCAATCGAGCAGGCCAACATGGAGGCCGCTGCTGCGCGCGAGGGGCTGGTCAAGCTGGCCGAGGCCATGAGGGCGAACCCACGCTTCGAAAAGGCCGCCGAAGCGCTTCGGGCCGGGCGCAACGAAGAGGCGCTGGCATTGCTGCGGAAAATGCGCGCCGAGGCCGGCGACCAAGGCGCGCGTGCGCCGGAGAAGGACGAGCCCAGGCCGCTGTCAGACAGTGAAAAGGGCCTCGACGGCGGCATCGAGGAAAGGCTCGCGGAAGGCGGCCGCGACCTGAGCAGCATCAACGCCAGGGTCGACCAGGATGCGATCGGCCGCGTGGTGAGTGCCCTCCAGGAGGCCAACCAGCAGCTCGAGGTGCAGAGGCGCGTAAGCGAGGTCAAGCGGCGGATGCAGGATGCGATGATCCCCACATCACAGAGGAGCGCGCTGACCGCAAGCCAGTTCGATTCCAGCGACAACGCGCCCAATGCGACCGCTTCGCCGGATAGCGGCAACGCGGACATCCGCGGCGGCACCATGTTTCGCCAGGGCGCGGTGACGCGCAGAAGTGACGATGATCCGGCCCGCGACGGCAACATGAGCGGCAGCGCCGAGGGGGACTCCGAGGCCTTAGCGCTGGAGGGTGCGGCGACCGGTCGCCTGGACGCGCAACTCAAGCTCGAAGCCATCCAGCGCCGAGACGACGCCGACAACGACGACGAAAAGGCCGACCAGGGCTGGTTCTATTCCGCCAGCCAGGAGCAGGAATCGCTGCTCGGCCTCGAGGACGTGCGCGCGCGCCTGAACTTCGACCGCGAGAACGCGATGAGCTTCGAACGCATCCCGATCCGCCAGAAACAGGCCGTCAAAGAATACTTCCTGAAACTGCATGAAAGTGAGAAGAAATGAATACCGTCGTCGACCGCCAGATCCAGGCCTTCCGCGATCAGTTCCAGCTTGTCCGCGACGAGATTTCGCGCGTTATTGTCGGTAACGACGAGATCATCTCCGGGGTGATGACCTGCCTGCTTGCGCGCGGCCACGTACTGCTGGAAGGCATCCCGGGCGTGGGCAAGACCAAGCTGGTGCAGACCATGGCGGACGTGCTGCACCTGAAGTTCTCGCGCATCCAGTTCACTCCCGACCTGATGCCGGGCGACATCATTGGCACCAACATCGTCCGCGAAGACGAATCCGGCCGCAAAGCCTTCGAGTTCCAGCACGGCCCGATCTTCGCCAACATGGTGCTCGCCGACGAAATCAACCGCGCCACGCCCAAGACCCAATCGGCGTTGCTGGAAGCGATGCAGGAAAACAGCGTGTCCGCAGCCGGCCGCACCCACGCGCTGGACCAGCCCTTCTTCGTGCTGGCAACGCAGAACCCGATCGAGATGGAAGGCACCTATCCGCTGCCCGAGGCGCAGATGGACCGCTTCTTCTTCAAGCTCAAGCTCGATTTCCCGGACGTGGAGCAACTGCATCTGATCGTCGACCGCACCACCGGGCAGAAGGAACCGGTGGTACGCCGGGTGCTGCGACAGGGCGAGATCCTGGAGATGCGCGAAACCGCGCGCGCCATTCCGGTGGCGCGGCCGGTGCAGGATTACGCGATCAGGGTGACGCTGGCGACCCACCCGGAATCGTCCCAGGCACACGAAATGAGCAGGAAGTATGTGCGTTTCGGTTCCAGCCCGCGCGGAACCCAGGCGTTGATCCTGGGCGCGAAAGTACACGCGTTGATGAATGACCGTGTCTATGTGTCCTGCGAGGACGTGCGCGCAGTGGCGTTGCCGGCGCTAAGGCACCGGATTCTGCTCAACTTCGAGGCCGAAGCCGGACGCATCGATACCGACACGATGCTCGCCAGGATCCTCGAGTGGGTGCCGGAACCGAAGGAATGACTGCCTCGGGGCGGAGGAGGAAAACGATGGTCGGGATAATCTTCTCTCCTGCGGCGCCCGGCGCAAACGACCCGTTGACGCTGATCCAGCCCTCGTAGCAGGAGAATCCCTGCCCGATTGCCGGGTAACCGCCGTTTAAGGATATTCACCGGTTCCATGGCGGCTGCCATGCGGCCCCACTGAGGCACCAAACTTGGTCCAGGAAAGCCTGCTGTTCAGCGAAGAATTTCTTCGCCAGCTCGAGCATCTCACCATGCTTACCCGCCGTTCCGTGGCGGGCCACCTGCGCGGCCATCATCGCTCTCGCCGCACCGGCTCGGGGATGGTGTTCACCGACTATCGGCCTTACTCGCCCGGCGACGACACCCGCAACCTCGATTGGGGCACTTACCTGCGGCTGGACCGGCTGATCCTGAGGCTGTTCGAGGAAGAGGCGGCCCTGCCGGTCTACATTTTCCTCGACGTCAGCCGCTCGATGGATTTCGGCGCCCCGTCCAAGTTCGACTTCGCCCGCAAGTTCGCCGCAGCGCTGGCTTACATAGGTCTGATCAACCACGACCGGGTCAGCATCGTCGCCTTTTCCGACGGGGTGGTCACGGAGATGCCGGCCCGGAGCGGCAAAAACCAGGTGTGGCGTGCGCTGCATTTTCTCGAGCGCATCGAGGCCGGCGGCGGCACCAGCCTGCAGTCGGCGTTCCGCAGCTTCTTCGGCGCCCGGCGCACCCGCGGGCTGACCGTGGTGATCTCCGACTTCCTCGACCGCGAGGGTTTCGAGCGCAGCTTCCAGGTGATACGCCAGTTCCGCCACGACGTGTTCGCAGTACACGTGATGAGCCCCGACGAACTCGACCCGGTGCTCGCGGATGAAGTACTGCTGGTGGACTCGGAGGAAGGCGGCGCTGCACGGGTGCGCGTGACGCCCGACCTGGTGAAGGCCTATCACGACACTTTCCTGCGCTATTGCGCCGAGATCGAAGCCTTCTGCCGCAGTCACGGCTGGGGCTATCTGCGCGCCACGACCGCCACACCGCTCGAGGACCTGATGCTCAAAGCGTTGCGCGAGCAAGGACTGTTGCGATGAACCTGCTTTCGGCATCGCCTCTGTGGGACGCGATTGCGGCGCTTGTCGCCGCGCTGGTCGTGACCGCGCTGTATCTGCTGAAGCCACCCCCACGCAGGTTGCTGGTGCCCTCCAGCCTGATCTGGGACCGGGTGTTGCGGGAGAGCCATCGCAACCGCGACCGCCTGCGCTGGTGGCTGTCGTTGCTGCTGGCCGCGGTCATTGCCGTAAGCATCGTCGTCGCGGTGACCAGGCCGCAGTTGACCGGCGCGGGCGAGGCCGCCGACAGGCTTGTCCTCGTGCTCGACAACTCGCCGACGCTGGCTACCCGCACGACCGACGGTGCGACCCGCTGGAGCCACGCGCTGGCCAAGGCGCGCGCGAGGATCGCGGCGCGCAGCCCGGGTACCCAGGTGATGCTGGTCGATACCATGCGGCGCATTGCCACTCCCGGTTTCGAGTACCGAGACGCGGCGCTCGATCGCCTGCAGCAGCTGCAAGTCGCTTACGGCGGCACGCCGCGGGTGCCGGACATTGCGCAGGCCGGCGAAGCGGAAACCGTGGTAATCAGCGACGGGGTGCAGATCACCGGGGTGCCGAAGTCGGCCAGTCTCGAGTCGGTGTTCGAGCCGGTGGAGAACGCCGGCATCACTGCGTTCGAAGTGCGGCCGCTGCCTGCGGATCCGCGCCGCTACCAGGCCTTTGTCGAGGTCAGCAACGCCGGCGGCGCGCACAGGAGCATCGAGATCGCGATTGCCGGTGTCGGCGGCCGGCGCATTTCCAGGATCGTGAACGTACCCGCCGGCGGCGCGCGCGCGCAACTGATCGACATATCCAGTCTGGAGGCAGGTCCGGTGCGCGCCTCGCTCGCCATGCCAGGAGACGGCCTGGAGGCCGATGATGTCGCTTACGCATTGCTGCCGATGCGGCGCCTGGTGCGAGTGGGCCTGGTGAGCAACGGTAATCCCTACCTCGAGAAGTCCTTGCGCGCGCAACCGCGGGTGCAGCTCACGGCGATGTCGCCGCAGCGCTTCGCCGAACGCCGCGACATCGATGTATGGGTGTTCGACCGATTTGCCCCCAGTACGCAGCCGGCCGCGCCGGCGCTGCTGTTCCGGCCACACCCGGTGTCATGGTTGCCGGCACCAGGGAAGGAGATCACCGACGTCACGGTGGCGGCCTGGGATGGTGCGCATCCGCTGCTCGAGAACCTTTCGCTGCGCGATCTCGTCGTCGAGCGCGCGGTGGCGACGCGCCCGGCAAACGGCGCCCGCGAGCACGATGTGGTGCTGGTGAGCGCGCGCGGCAACTTGCCGCTGGTGGTGGCGCACCAGGGTGCTGCGCGCCGGGTGTCGTTCGCTTTCGGCCTGGAGGATTCCAACTTCGCGCTGCACGCCGAATTTCCGCTATTCCTCGGCAACGCGCTGGACTGGCTGGCGGGCGAACGCGGCGCTTTTGCAGCCGGATTGGGTGTGGTCGAAGTGCCCGTTGCAAAGGCGCGAGTCGTAGCGCCGGATGGCACCGAGCTGCCGGCGCAGGCCGTTCCCGGCGGCACGCTGTTCGAG
>CAYNFN010000044.1:0-15231 GCA_964396485.1 uncultured Alcaligenaceae bacterium | reverse complement strand
CCAAGCCCAAGTCACCCGCAATACCCTGGAAACCCAGATCAGCGTCAAGCTCAATCTCGACGGCAGCGGCAAGTCCAAGCTTGCCACCGGCATCGGATTCTTCGATCACATGCTCGATCAGGTGGCGCGCCATAGCATGATCGACCTGGAGATTGAAGCCAAGGGCGACCTGCACATTGACGCCCACCACACCGTTGAGGATGTGGGCATCACGCTCGGTCAGGCATTCGCCAAGGCGATCGGTGACAAGAAAGGCGTGCGCCGCTATGGCCATGCCTACGTCCCGCTAGACGAAGCGTTGTCGCGGGTGGTGGTGGATATCTCGGGCCGCCCCGGGCTCGAATATGTGGTCGAGTACGCACGCGGACTGGTCGGCGAGTTCGACATCGACCTGGTCCATGAATTCTTCCAGGGCTTCGCCAACCACGCGCTGGTGACTTTGCACATCGACAACTTCAAAGGCAAGAACGCGCACCACCAGGCCGAGACCATTTTCAAGGCTTTTGGGCGCGCGCTGCGCATGGCGGCGGAGATGGATCCGCGGGCGGCCGGCGCGTTGCCCTCGACCAAGGGCAGCCTCTGAGCGGTTTCGCGGATCGGAATTCCGGGGCCGCATATGCGTCGGCAAGTACTGTTGAACACGAACCACGAGCCACGCTTGTATGACCGATATTGCTGTCGTTGATTACGGAATGGGCAACCTGCGTTCGGTGGCGAAAGCCTTGGAGCATGTCGCACCCGGCAAGGTCGTTACCGTGACCAGCGATCCGGCGGTGCTGCGTTCTGCCTCCAGGGTGGTTTTTCCGGGCCAGGGCGCGATGCCGGATTGCATGCGTGAGATGGACGCACGCGGGTTGCGCGCGCCGTTGCTGGAGGCGGCGCGCAGCAAGCCGTTTCTCGGTCTGTGCATCGGCTTGCAGATGTTGTTCGAGTCGAGCGAGGAGGGTGGCGTCGAGGGATTGGGCATACTGCCCGGAAAAGTCGTTCGCTTCCCCGCCGAACGCATGGTGGGCGACCGCGGCGAGAAGCTCAAGGTGCCGCACATGGGCTGGAACCAGGTCTATCAGACCATGTCCCACCCGATGTGGACTGGCATTCCCGATGGAAGCCGCTTTTATTTTGTGCACAGCTACTACGTGGATGCGCGGGAACAGGCTTTGGTGGCGGGTACCGCCCGTTATCCTTTCGGCTTTACCTGCGCCGTTGCGAGGAATAACATTTTCGCCGTGCAGTTCCACCCTGAAAAAAGCCAGTCTGCCGGCCTGCGCCTGTTGTCGAATTTCGTCTCCTGGGAAGGAACGAGCCGCGCGATCAGCCAAAGACGGGCGATTCCCACCGCGAGCGCCTAACCCCGCGTAACCCGTAAGGATCCCCTTGTCTGTCGCAACAGCTTCAACGGGTGCGCCTGGCTTGCGCCGCCTGCAGCGAGTGATATCCATACCATGCTGATTATTCCGGCGATTGACCTCAAGGACGGACACTGCGTCCGTCTGAAGCAAGGCTCGATGGCTCACACCACGGTCTTTTCCGAAGATCCCGGGGCGATGGCGCGCCACTGGCTAAAACTGGGGGCCCGGCGCCTGCATCTGGTGGACCTGAACGGCGCTTTTGCCGGAAAGCCCAGGAACGAAGAGGCCGTGAAAGCCGTCATCAAGGCCGTTGGTGCGGACCTTCCGGTGCAAATGGGCGGCGGCATCCGCGACCTCGATACCATCGAGCGCTATCTAGACGATGGCATTGCTTACATCATTATCGGCACGGCCGCGGTGAAGACCCCCGGCTTTCTGCACGATGCCTGTTACGCCTTTCCCGGCCATATCATGGTCGGACTCGATGCCAGAGACGGCAAAGTTGCGGTGGACGGCTGGTCGAAGGTGACCGGCCACGACGTGATCGACCTGGCCAAAAAATTTCAGGATTACGGCGTCGAGGCGATCATCCATACCGATATCGGCCGCGACGGCATGATGAGCGGGGTAAACATCAAGGCGACGGTCGAGCTCGCGCGCGAACTGTCGGTCCCGGTGATCGCCAGCGGCGGGATCTCCAACATCAAGGACGTGAAGGCGCTGTGCGAAGTCGAATCGGAAGGGATCATGGGCGCGATTACCGGCCGTGCAATTTACGAGGGCAAGCTGGATTTCACCGAAGCGCAGAAAGTCGCCGACAAGATGGCGGAGAAGACGGCCAAGGCGAAGGGGGGCGAGGCGTGAGGTGAGAGAGGTGAGGCACGAGTTGCGGATATGCGACATCTGGTCCGGCCGCGGGTTCGATCCGCGCGACCCTTCCTTGATTCGATGTGCTTCGACCCGCCTCGATCCGGTGGCCTTTGCGCCGTGCTTTGTCACCCTTTTTACTCTCGCCTGACGCCTCTCGCCTCACGCCGCGCGCACATGGGCCTTGCCAAACGCATCATTCCCTGCCTGGACGTTACCGAAGGGCGCGTGGTCAAGGGTGTCAATTTCGTAAATCTGCGTGACGCCGGCGACCCGGTGGAGATTGCCCGCAGGTACGACGAGCAGGGCGCCGACGAACTGACTTTCCTGGATATCACAGCGAGTTCGGACAATCGCGGCCTCATCCTCGGCATCGTCGAGCAGGTTGCATCGCAGGTGTTCATCCCGCTCACGGTCGGCGGCGGCGTGCGCGAGGTCACTGATGTGCGCCGGCTGCTCAACGCCGGCGCCGACAAGGTCAGTATCAATACCGCGGCGGTGCAGGATCCGCGACTGGTGGAAGATGCGGCGGGACGCTTTGGTTCACAATGCATCGTGGTCGCGGTGGACGCCAAGCGTGTTCTGGACTCGAGTAGCGTGCGCTGGGAAGTATTCACGCATGGCGGACGCCGCTCCACCGGCATCGATGCGGTCGAGTGGGGAAAAAAAATGCAGGCCGCAGGCGCGGGCGAGATCCTGCTTACCAGCATGGACCGGGACGGCACCAGGACGGGATTCGATGTCGAGCTCACTTGCGCATTTTCCAAGGCCCTCAATATTCCGGTGATCGCCAGCGGCGGCGTTGGCAGCCTGCAGCACCTGGTGGAGGGAATCGTTCTCGGCAAGGCCGATGCAGTGCTCGCCGCCAGCGTGTTCCACTACGGAGAATTCACGGTGCAGCAAGCCAAGCAGTACATGACGCGACATGACATCGAGGTACGGTTGTGAGCGACGCCTGGCTCGACGAGGTGGCCTGGGACGAGAATGGCCTGGTTCCTGCGATTGCGCAGGAGGCGGGCACCGGGAAGCTGTTGATGCTCGCGTGGATGAACCGGGAAGCGCTCGCCGAGACTGTGCGTTCGGGGCGGGCGGTATACTGGTCACGCTCGCGAGACAAGCTCTGGCGCAAGGGCGAGGAGTCCGGCCACGTCCAACATGTCAGGGAGATCAGGCTCGACTGCGATGGCGATGTCGTGGTGCTCGAGGTGCAACAGCTCGGCGGTATCGCCTGCCACACCGGCCGCAGCCGCTGTTTCTTTCGCAGGCTCGACAACGGCGCATGGGTCGTCACTGAGCCGGTTATCAGGGATCCGCAGGAAATCTACGAGTCGAAGCCATGATTGACGCCAACATCTTGCGCCGTCTTGCGGAAATCATCGAGAGCCACAAGCAGGGCGATCCGGCCAACTCCTATGTCGCGAGCCTGTTTGCAAAAGGACACGACGCCGTGCTCAAGAAAGTCGGCGAGGAGGCGGCCGAGACCCTGCTCGCCGCGAAGGACGGTGATAAACTCCATATCGTTCGAGAAACCGCCGATCTGTGGTTTCATTGCCTGGTCATGCTCGCATGGCACGGTCTCGGGCCCGACGACGTGCTTGCCGAGCTGCGGCGCCGGGAAGGCATTTCCGGGATAGACGAGAAGTCATCCCGACCGAAGTAATCCGGCAAGCCGGCTGGATCGTTATCGAATAACCTCCGGGGCAATCAATCAGAAAAGTGGCCGCCGAGAATTGCATTTTCTGCAAGATCGTCAGGGGCGAGATCCCCAGCCGCAAGGTGTACGAGGACGACGAGATCCTGGCTTTCCACGACATCAAACCGGTGGCGCCGGTGCACTTCATGCTGATCCCTAAGGAGCACGTGGCATCGCTCGCACACGTCGAGGATCGGCACCAGCAGGTGCTGGGGAGGATGCTGCTGCTTGCGCACCGGCTGGCAAGCGAGCAGGGATCGCCGGACGGGTTCCGCGCCATCGTCAATACCGGGCGGGTCGGACGGCAGGACGTGTTTCATGTGCACATGCATGTGCTCGGCGGCAGGGATCCGCTGCCTGGAATGATTCAGCGGTCAAAGTAAAATTTCGTATCGGGAGTGAAAAGATGGGTTCCTTCAGCATCTGGCATTGGCTAATCGTCCTTCTGGTGGTGCTGCTGATTTTCGGCACCAAGAAGCTTCGCAACATGGGTTCCGACTTGGGCGGCGCAGTGAAGGGCTTCAAGGAAGGGATGAAGAGCGCGGACGACGAGAAGACGACGGCCAAGATCGAAAGCGGCAGCGCCGGTCAGACCATCGAAGGCGAAGTCAAAGACAAGACCAAGAGCTAGCCGGAGACGGCCGTTTCTTGGCTTGAGTCATGTTCGACATCGGTTTTACCGAGATCTTCGTCATCGGGGTCGTTGCGCTCATCGTAATCGGCCCCGAGCGTTTGCCGCGCGTGGCGAAAACCGTGGGGCTTCTGTTCGGCCGCATGCAACGCTACGTGTCCGAGGTCAAGGCGGACATCAGCCGTGAAATCGAACTCGACGAGCTGCGCAAGCTGCAGTCCACGATGCAGGACGCGGCGCGCTCCATCGAACAGTCGGTGAGTTCGCAGGTCAACTTCATCGAATCCGAAGTCAAGCAGGCCGGGGCCGAAGTCCAGAAGCACGTGGAATCCGCGGTCGCGCCGATTTCCGGGATTCAGTTGATGCCGACCACCGCGCCGGTGAGCGGTAGCGATTCACCTGCTGCCGAAGAACCGGCGCACGAAGCACCTGTGCCCGAAGAGCCGGAGCCGCAGCTCGAACTGGGCCTGGACAAGCCCGCCCCGAACGACAGGCGCGCCTGATTCCGCGGCGCGCGCCTAACCTACCTCGACACGGCAAACCAGCTGTCCACGATGATCGAGCCCGATTCCTTCATGTCGCACCTGGTCGAGCTCAGGGACCGGCTGTTGCGGTGCGTGATTGCCCTCGTTGTGGTGTTCGGCCTGTTGTTTTACTGGGCGCCAGACATCTACGCCATTCTTGCCCAGCCATTGCTTGCCAAGCTGCCTGCGGGCGGGCAACTGATCGCAACGGAAGTCACTGCGCCTTTTTTTGTGCCTATCAAGGTGACGATGATGGCTGCGCTGGTGATCGCGTTGCCTTACCTGCTCTATCAGACCTGGGCATTCGTTGCGCCGGGTCTGTATGCGCACGAGAAGAAATTGGTGGCGCCACTCATTATCACCAGCACCTTGCTGTTTCTCTGCGGCATGTCTTTCGCCTATTTCCTGGTGTTTCCGGTGGTATTTACGTTCATCATTAAGGTCGCGCCGGAAGGGGTGGCGGTGATGACCGACATCGGCAAATACCTGGACTTCGTCCTCACCCTGTTTGTGGCCTTCGGTGTGACCTTCGAAGTGCCGGTGGCAGTGGTGATCCTGGTGCGGATGGGAATGGTAAGCGTCGCTAAATTGCGGGAGATCCGTCCATACGTCATCGTCGGTGCATTCGTCATCGGCGCGATTTTCACGCCGCCCGACGTGGTGTCGCAGGTCATGCTTGCCGTGCCCTTGTGGGTCCTGTACGAGCTCGGAATTTTCGTCGCGCAGTGGGTCGTGAAGCCCGCTGCCGCGGAAACCACATCCGACCCGGCAGCCTGACCGATCGCGGAGATACCGCGACAAACTATTCGAGTTCGCCGCGGCGGCTGGGTTTCGGCCGTTTGCCGACGTTCACCTCGATCAGCATCTCGGCACGGTTGCGCAGAATTTTAAGCGTCGCCTGCTTTCCCGGTTCGAGGGCGGCGATCAGGTTGAGCATGTTGGTCGAATCGACGACCGGGCTGGATTCCACCGCGACCAGAATGTCCCCGGCCCTGACGCCGGCGCGATCAGCGGGCCCCCCGCGCAGCACGCCGGCGATGAGGGTGCCATTGGTGCCCGAAAGCCGGAACGACTCGGCCTGTTCCGCCGAAATATCCTGCACTTCCACGCCGATCCAGCCGCGCGTCACCGATCCGGTTCCGATGATCTGCTGCATTACCTGTTTGGCGAGATCCGCCGGAATGGCGAAGCCGATCCCGAGCGAACCGCCGCTGCGCGAATAGATCGCGCTGTTGATGCCGACCAGGTTGCCCGCCGAATCCACCAACGCGCCCCCTGAATTGCCGGGATTGATTGCAGCATCGGTTTGAATGAAATTCTCGAAGGTGCTGATGCCCAGGTGACTGCGGCCGAGCGCGCTGACAATGCCCATGGTCACCGTCTGGCCGACACCGAAAGGGTTCCCGATCGCGAGCACCATGTCGCCGACCGAAAGCTTCTGTGGATTTCCGAAGGTGACTGCGGGAAGGTCGGAGATGTCGACTTTGAGCACCGCGAGGTCGGTCTCGGGATCGGTGCCGATGATTCGGGCCGGCACCTTGCGGCCGTCAGCAAGCGCCAACTCGATCTCGTCTGCCGCCTCGATCACGTGATGATTGGTCAGAATGTAGCCCTCCGGTCCGACGATCACGCCGGAACCGAGACTGGAACTGTTCTGGGTGTCGCCATCCAGTTGGTCGCCGAAAAAACGCCGGAATAACGGATCATCCATGAACGGGTGCCGCGGAACTTTCACTTCCTTGCTTGTGAAGATATTCACCACGGAGGGCATGGCTTTCTTCGCCGCAGAGCTGAGCGAATTCATGCTGGCCCGATCCCCCGGGCCAACTACCGCCTCACGGACGGTGACAATGCCGCCGTTGCGGGCGCTCCACGACACCAGATCGGGCCGCAAGGTGACGACGACGAACAATGCCGCCAGGCTGATCGTCACTGCCTGGGAGAATATGAGCCAAAACTTGCGCATGAAAGCAAACCTGGGACGTGGAAAAACGCAACGGCGGGCGCGGGCGTCCACACATTATTCACCAAATGGTCTTGTCATAGAAGCGTCCTGAGGGAAGCTTTGTATAAGTCCCACGACGCGCGTTGCGCCAGGTGCGGACGGACTTCATAGGGACGCCGGAGCACGGAACAGGGGTCACTCTGGGGATTTGGCGCGAAGACACGCGGCCCGAATCGCCTCGGTCGCACTTGCGGGACCTAATACAGAGCTTCCCTAGCCGCGCCGAATCGTGCTTCCGCGGTTGCTGGAATTGCTCCCAGACAATGTCCGGATGCCTCCCAATGCTGCCCGATTAAAGATGATAAATCAGCAACTTGGGACAAAGAATCCGGTTTGACAAGGGGCGCGCCGCTCCACTACACTACGCGGCTTTCGCCAATGACCCCCCGCGGAATGACCGCCATGAAAACATTTTCAGCCAAAACGCACGAGGTAAAGCGCGATTGGTTCGTGATCGACGCCACCGACAAGGTGCTGGGGCGACTGGCCGCCGAGATCGCGAAACGCCTGCGCGGCAAACATAAGGTTACGTTTACTCCGCATGTGGACACCGGTGATTGCATCGTTGTCGTCAACGCCAAGAAACTGCGCGTAACCGGCAACAAGCCCACACAGAAAATTTACTATCGCCACTCGACTTACCCGGGCGGCATTTACAGCACCACCTTCGCCAAACTGCACGGCAGATTCCCTGGCCGCGTGCTGGAAAAGGCGGTCAAAGGCATGCTGCCGAAAGGCCCGCTTGGCTATGCGATGCTGAAGAAACTGAAGGTCTATCCCGATGGCGAGCACCCGCACGCCGCGCAACAGCCGCAAGCGCTGAATTTCTAGGACGATACATGGCAACTCCATACAACTATGGCACCGGCCGCCGTAAGAGTGCGGTCGCGCGCGTATTCATCAAGCCGGGCAAGGGCAGCATCGTCGTCAATGACAAGCCGGTGGACGAGTTCTTCTCCCGTGAAACCGGCCGCATGGTGGTGCGCCAGCCGCTGGAACTGACCAATCACCTGAACACCTTCGACATCCTCATCAATGTGAACGGCGGCGGCGAATCCGGCCAGGCGGGCGCGGTCCGGCACGGCATCGCCCGAGCACTGGTCGATTACGACGCGTCGCTCAAGCCGGTGCTCAGCAAGGCGGGGCTGATCACCCGGGATGCGCGAGAGGTTGAGCGGAAAAAGGTCGGTCTGCACAAGGCGCGCCGACGCAAGCAGTTCTCGAAACGTTGAGCACTGGCATCATTGGAAAAAGCCGCCCACAGGGCGGCTTTTTTGTTTGCACCAGCATCGGGTAAGGCGATATTATCGAAACATGGTATAAGTCCTTGGAGAAAATGATAAAAGTAGGCATTGTGGGTGGCACCGGCTATACCGGTGTTGAATTGCTGAGAATCCTGGTGACCCACCCCGGGGTCGAGCTCGCCGCCATTACCTCGCGCAAAGAAGCCGGCATGCTGGTGGCAGACATGTTTCCTAGCCTGCGAAAGCGGGTGACGCTGAAATTCTCGGATCCGGCAACGGCACATCTGGAGCAATGCGACGTTGTGTTCTTCGCCACGCCGAACGGCGTAGCGATGGAGCAGACGCCGGCGTTGCTCGAGGCCGGCGCACGCGTGATCGACATCGCCGCGGATTTTCGCATCAAGGACATCGCCGAATGGCAAAAGTGGTACGGCATGACCCACGCCTGCCCCGAGATCGTGGCCGAGGCGGTGTACGGACTCCCCGAGGTGAACCGCGATCTGATCAAAAAGGCACGCGTGGTTGCCAACCCGGGCTGTTATCCCACCTCGGTTCAGCTTGGCTTTCTCCCGCTGGTCGAGGCTGGCGTGGTGGATATTGAACATCTGATCGCCGATGCAAAATCAGGGGTCAGCGGGGCGGGCAGGAAGGCGGAGGTCCAAATCCTGTTCTCCGAGGCATCCGACAATTTCAAGGCTTACGGAGTACCCGGGCATCGTCACCTGCCGGAAATCGTGCAAGGCCTCAGCCGGGCTGCCGGCAAGAAGGTCGGCCTGACCTTTGTGCCCCATCTGACTCCGGCGATCCGCGGGATTCATGCCACGCTGTACGGACGTTTAACCAAGGAGGCCGAAGTGCAGGCGCTTTACGAAAGGCGCTACGCAGCCGAGCCGTTTGTCGATGTGTTGCCACCCGGTAGCCATCCGGACACGCGTTCAGTCAGGGGCGCGAACGTCTGCCGCATTGCCGTGCATCGGCCGGGTGGCGGCGATACCGTTGTGGTGCTTTCGGTAATTGACAATTTGGTGAAAGGCGCGGCCGGCCAGGCGGTGCAGAACATGAACCTCATGTTCGATCTGTCCGAGGCGACCGGAATCGAACACGTGGCTTTGCTGCCGTGACGCTGATACGAACCATCAAGCGCCGCTTCGGCATTGCCGCGCCCCGAGTGGCGATTCACACCCACGTCCCATGGTATTGGCGCTGGCTGTCGATCATCGTCGTCTCGGGGCTGGCACTCGGCGTTGCCTGGTCGACCTACGATTTCGGCCGGCAATACGCGGGCTTCGATCAGGGCGAGGCGCAGCGCGAAAAGGCACGTCTCGAGGATTTCAATTCAAACCTCAAGGACGAGAATGCCGCTTTGCGGCGCGAGATCGCGGCGGCAGAACGGCAGTTGCAGATCGAGCTAGCGACCCACGGCAACCTGTCCTCTCAGATTCGCACGCTTGCCGAAGAGAACGCGCTGCTGAAGGAAGACCTGGCGTTTTTCCAGACTCTGATGGCATCCGGGAGCGAGCCGGGTGGTGTCAGCGTCAATCGCTTTCGCGTCCAGCCGGATGCCCTGCCGGGTGAGTACCGCTATCGGCTGCTGATCGTGCAATCGAAGCAGCGGGTGCGGGAATTCCGGGGGCATATCCAGTTCATCGTCGACCTCGAAGAAGGCGGCAAAGCGGAAGTGATCAGCCTCCCGCGCGAGGGCGAGTCCACGCAGGCGTATAATCTGGTCTTCAAGTTCTATCAACGCGTCGAGGGGACGTTCATGGTTGCACCCGGCGCTGTCGTAAAAAAGGTGCAAGTGCGCGTGTTGGAGAACGGTAATCCGACGCCGGTATCCACGCAGTCCGTCACCTTATCGTGAGCGGGGTACATCAATGTTCGGAGCGAAACCCAGCAAACCGCAGAATCGGATCGACAGCCTGATCGGCTCCGGTACTGTCGTCGAGGGCAATATTTCCTTCACCGGCGGCCTGCGGGTGGATGGACGTGTGCGCGGCAATGTCGCCGCCACGGATGATCAGCCCAGCACCTTGGTTTTGAGCGAAAAGGCCCAAATTGAGGGAGAGATACGCGTCTCTCATGCTGTGATCAATGGGACCGTCATTGGCCCGGTGCATGGCGCCGAATACGTCGAACTGCAGCCAAAATCGAATGTCACAGGAGACGTGCATTACAAGACGCTGGAAATTCAGCTAGGTGCGGTGGTACAGGGCAGGTTGGCGCACCAGGACGACGACAAGGCACAGAAAGTCGTGTCGTTAAAGGGGTCTAGCGGCGATTGACCCCCGGGTGGCCGAGCCAGATAATGATTTTTGTGGAATTCGTCAGCAGGAGCGCGAAATGAATGCAGTGACAGAGATGCCGTCGCCGTTGGTCTTCACCGACAGCGCGGCCACCAAGGTCAAGGAGCTGATCGACGAGGAAGGCAATCCCGACCTAAAACTCCGGGTTTTCGTAACCGGCGGCGGCTGTTCGGGCTTTCAATATGGATTCACTTTTGACGACGCCGTCAATGAAGACGACACGTCGATGGAAAAGAACGGCGTGATGCTTTTGATCGACGCGATGAGCTTCCAGTACCTGGCGGGTGCAGAGATCGACTATCAGGAAGGCATCGAAGGCGCGCAGTTCGTGATCAAGAATCCGAACGCCACGTCAACCTGCGGCTGCGGTTCCTCCTTCTCCGCGTAGCTACAGCTTCCTTCAGAACAAGGGTGGCATGTGATGCCGCCCTTTTTTATTCAGTTCGGATAGATCGCGCCAAGTATCCGCAGCCCCCTGGCACCGGTGACCGCGGGAAGGTTCCCCGGCCGTCGCTGTAGTGCCTGATGCGCGAGCCATGCAAACGCACACGCTTCCACCCAATCGGCGCCGACACCGAGTTCGTCGGTGCGCGCGATGAGCACTCCCGGCAATATCGCTTTCAGGACGGCATTCAGTGCACCATTTTGCGCTCCGCCACCGCAAAGATAGACTTCTGTCGTGCCGGCACAGTACGACCGGACGCTGCGGGCGATGCTGGTCGCGGTAAGCCTCAGCAGCGTCGCCTGAACATCCTCGGGCCTTTCGCGCCCGGACAAATACCGCTCCACCCATGGGAGATGAAAGGTTTCGCGCCCGGTGCTCTTAGGCGGCTTGCGCGAGAAAAATTCGTGCGCCAGCAGCGTGTTCAGCAGTTTGCCGTCCGGGCGTCCGCTTTGCGCCCAAGCGCCGTCCTTGTCGAAGGGTTTGCCGAGGTGACGCTGAATCCAGGCGTCCATCAGCGCGTTGCCCGGCCCCGTGTCGAATCCGCGCACGTCTGCGGACGGTGGAAGGTCGCTCAGGTTGGCGATGCCGCCGATGTTGACGACGACGCGATGCACGGACGGATGGGAAAACACAGCAGCATGGAATGCCGGCACCAGCGGTGCGCCTTCACCGCCGGCGGCGATGTCGCGACTGCGAAAATCACACACGACTGTAATGCCGCTGAGTTCGGCAAGCAGCGCGCCATTGCCCAGTTGTATGGTGTAGCCGGCGTCGGGACGATGCCGGATCGTCTGTCCGTGGCAGCCGATCGCGACGATGTCTTGGCGGACGATCTTGGTCTTGCGAAGCAACTTATCGACTGCTTGCGCATACATCTCTGCCAGTTGATTTCCGAGAACGGCCGCGTCATGCAGCTCCCCGGTATGTGGCTGGTGCAGGGCAAGAAGTTGGGCGCGCAGGCGGTCGTCGTAAGGGATGAACACATCGCCGATGACCCGGTTTGCGTTCCCTGAGAAATCCATCAGGACGCCATCGACACCGTCCAGACTCGTTCCAGACATCAACCCGATGAAACGCTCTTTACCGGCCATGATTGCCGAGTCTATCAGGGCAACGGGCCGCGGGCTGCAGGTGGAATGATGCGCGCTTCAGTCCAGGCGGGCGAGATTGGTATCGCGCAGCATGTCGAGCCGCGCGAAGAGAGGCCGGGCTGCTTCTTCGAACTCGGGACGCAGTTGCGCGGTGATCGGCGGGCCCGGAGGCATCGCCAGCCGCATCGGATTCTGGTGGACGCCGTTTACGTGAAACTCGTAGTGCAGGTGAGAGCCAGTGGCCAGGCCGGTGCTGCCGACTAAGCCTACGACTTCACCCTGGATTACGCGCCTGCCCTGGCGCACTCCTTGGGCCAACCCCGAAAGATGCGCATACAAAGTGGTATAGCCGTTGGAATGACGCACGGTTACCACGTTTCCGTAACCGCCCTTGCGACCGGCGAACGTGACGTAACCATCGGCGGTTGCACGAACGCGGGTGCCGGTGGGCGCGCCGTAGTCGATGCCTTTGTGGGCGCGCCAGGTCTTCAGCAGCGGATGGAAGCGCGAATTGGAGAAACCCGAGGTTACGCGCGAGAACTCGATCGGGGTACGCAGGAATGCCTTGCGCATGTTGCGTCCGTCCGGCGTGTAGTAGCCGCTGCGCGCCCGGGCATCACGGAAGTAAACCGCGCGGAACACGTTGCCTTGGTTGACGAACTCGGCCGACAGGACACGGCCGAAACCGACCAACTCACCGTCCGCGACCCGGGCTTCGTAAACTACCGAAAAGCGGTCGCCGCGCCGCAGATCACGGTGAAAATCGACATCGCTGGAGAAAATTTCGGCAAGTTGAACCGCGACCATTTCGGGAACACCCGCGACGTCGGTCGCGGCAAACAATGACGTCTCGATCTTGCCCGAGCTCTGCATCACCCAGTGCTCAGTCGGCGGTACTTCCTTGGAGGCCGAAAAGCCGAGTTCGCTGCGCTTTACGTGCAGACGGCGGCCGTCGCTGTTGATGTAGGAAAGTGACTCCAGACCGCCGTCTTCGGTGGTGACCACGCGAATGCTGCGGCCGGGGATCAGTTGGTAAAGAGAACGGACGTCCTTGGCCTGAAGCAGGTATGCGACCGCGGCCGGATCGTTCACATTCAGGCGCGCCAGCACGGAGGCCACGGTATCGCCGCGCTGAATGCGTTCTTCGCGCCAGAACCGGGCGAGATCATCGGTACCAGTTGAAGGCGCGGAAGGCAGCGCGATGTCTTCGACGACGTGTTGCAGTTCGATCGGCTCCGGGACGGTGTCCGGCGCGATACCGAAGGCGGCCACCACGCCGAAAAACGGCAAAGCGGCGACCACAAGCGGCCAATGTAGCCGTGTCCGGCGAAACTGGAGCCGCAGCTTTTGCGCTAGAATCTCTTCTTTCTTCAATAACATGCGTTCGTATTCTGGATAAATTGGCGCGGAGCTTAGCAGAATCCCCCGCTGGGAGAAACTCACTAACTGCAACTAGCGTTCCAGATCACATGGTTGCATTTGGAGGTAATCGGTCCCGTTACTGGCCGGTTGGATACCAGAGGCATCACCGCAAACTGAACATGGGAATCAAAGAACAACTGGAAATCATCAGACGCGGCAGCGAAGAGCTGCTGGTCGAGCAAGAACTCGTGGATAAACTCAAGTCCGGTCGTCCGCTACGGGTGAAAGCCGGGTTCGACCCAACCGCGCCCGATCTGCACCTCGGGCACACGGTGCTTATCAACAAAATGCGGCAGTTGCAGGATCTTGGCCATCACGTACTCTTCCTGATCGGCGACTTCACGGGGATGATCGGCGATCCAAGCGGCAAGAATGCGACCCGCCCGCCCCTCGCCCGCGAGCAGATCGCGCAGAACGCGGAAACCTATTCCACGCAGGTGTTCAAGATCCTCGATCCCAAGAAGACCGAGGTCTGCTTCAACTCGAGCTGGATGGACAAGCTCAGCGCGGCCGACATGATCAAGCTTGCCGCGACGCACACGGTGGCGCGCATGCTCGAGCGCGACGACTTCGGCAAGCGCTACAAGAGCAACCAGCCGATTGCGATTCATGAATTCCTGTATCCGCTGGTGCAGGGTTACGACTCCGTGGCGATGCGTGCCGACATGGAACTGGGCGGCATCGACCAGAAGTTCAACCTGCTGATAGGACGTGAGCTGCAGAAGCACTGGGGGCAGCCGCCGCAGTGCGTTCTCACCATGCCCTTGCTGGAAGGGCTGGGCGGCGTCAACAAGATGTCCAAGTCGCTCGGCAACTATATAGGCATCACCGAAAGTCCCGAGCAGATTTTCGGCAAGCTCATGTCGATTTCCGACGAGCTTATGTGGCGCTACATCGAACTACTGTCCTTCGAGTCGCTCGCGACCATCAGAAAATGGAAGCAAGAGGTCGAGGCGGGCCGGAATCCGCGCGACGTCAAGGTGAACTTCGCCCGGGAAATCGTGGCGCGTTTCCACGACCGGGCGGCGGCGGACAAGGCGCTCGCCGACTTCGAGGCGCGCTTCAAACAGGGCGAGATCCCTGACAACATCCCGGAAGTTACGTTACCGACAGGGGGCGAACCTATGCTCTTCTATCAGGTGCTGAAGCGAGCCGGCCTGACCGCCAGTACCTCCGAGGCGATTCGCCTGATTGAACAGGGCGGGGTCAAAATGAACGGAGAGAAAGTCAGCGACAAGGCGCTCAAGCTGGCCGCTGGCGGGCCGTTTGTCCTTCAAGTCGGCAAGCGAAAGTTCGCGAAAGTTCTGCTGTCCTGAGGCGGAGACCCGGAACAGGCGCAGCCCCGGCAAAACCGTCTGTTCCGACAGCAAAAATTCCCTGAAAAGTGTTGACCGGCGGGCTTTGATCCGTATAATGCGCACCTTCGCCGGAAACGGCCGCCGGTAACGGCGTTGCTCTTTAAAAAATCAAACAGCCGATGCGTGTGGGTGCTTCGTGTGTTGGGGGCGCTTTCGTAGGGTGGGTGGGTTATCGCCCGGTCTTAAGGTCTGAGAGGACTTGAAGGACAAGCCGCCTTGCGAAGAAGCTTTTGGTATATGAAGTGCTCACGCGTAAGTAATTTGTTTTGTGAATTGCTTTGAGTGAGCAGCCGGCCCTT
>CAYNFN010000043.1:0-7563 GCA_964396485.1 uncultured Alcaligenaceae bacterium | reverse complement strand
CGAAAGCCCAGCATCGGATTTTCTTCCTCCGGCTCGTACTGCTTGCCGCCGGTAAGGCTCGAATACTCGTTGGATTTGAAATCCGACAGGCGCACGATCACCGGTTTGGGAAAGAACGCCGCCCCCAGCGTCGCGATGCCTTCGGTGAGCTTTTCGACATAGAAAGTCACCGGGTCCGGATAGCCCGCCGCGTGCGCGTCGATCGCCTTTTTCAGTTCGGCATCGACCTTCGGGTAAGCCAGTGCTGCTTTCGGGTGCACGCCGATCATGCGCGCGATGATGAACTCCAGCCGCGCCAGGCCGATGCCGGCATTGGGCAACCGCTGAAAATCGAACGCCAGTTCCGGATTGCCGACGTTCATGCTGATCTTCACCGGCAACTTGGGCAATTTGTCGAGCTGGATGTGCAGCACCTCCACGTCGAGGATGCCCCGGTAGACGTAGCCGGTGTCGCCTTCTGCGCAGGATACGGTCACGTGCTCGTCCTGTTCCAGTCTGGTGGTGGCATCGCCGCAGCCCACCACTGCGGGAATGCCGAGTTCGCGGGCGATGATCGCCGCGTGGCAGGTGCGTCCGCCGCGGTTGGTTACGATGGCCGAGGCCTTCTTCATCACCGGCTCCCAATCGGGATCGGTCATGTCGGTCACCAGCACGTCGCCGGGTTTCACTCTGTTCATCTCGGAAGCGTTCTTCACCAGCCTTACCGTGCCGGTGCCGATGCGGTTGCCGATCGCGCGTCCGGTGACCAGAACGTCGCCGCGCTTCTTCAGGCGGAAGCGTTCCTGCGTTTCCTCCCTGGCCTTCACCGTCTCGGGGCGTGCCTGCAGGATGTAGAGCTTGCCGTCGACCCCGTCGCGGCCCCATTCGATGTCCATCGGCCTGCCGTAGTGCTTCTCGATGATCATCGCGTAACGGCCGAGTTCCTCGACCTCGCGGTCGCTGATCGAAAATTGCCTTCGTTCGGACTCCGGCACCTCGAGCGTCTGCACCGAGCGGCCCGCGGCCCGGCTGTCGGTGAACACCATGCGCAGCGCCTTGGTGCCCAGATTGCGGCGCAGGATCGCCGGGCGGCCGGCCTCCAGCGCCGGCTTGTAAACGTAGAACTCGTCGGGGTTGACCTGCCCCTGCACCACGGTTTCGCCCAGCCCATACGCGGAAGTGATGAACACCACTTTGTCGAACCCGGATTCGGTATCGAGCGTAAACATGACGCCCGCCGCCCCCTGGTCGCTGCGTACCATGCGCTGCACGCCGGCCGACAATGCCACCACGGAATGCACGAAGCCCTTGTGCACCCGGTAAGAGATGGCGCGGTCGTTGTAAAGCGACGCGAATACGTGACGGATCGCCAGCAGCACGTTGTCGAGGCCGTGAATGTTGAGGAAGGTTTCCTGCTGGCCGGCGAAGGAGGCGTCCGGCAGATCTTCCGCCGTGGCCGAGGAACGTACCGCGAAAGTGCCGTCGCCGCCCTCCCCTTTGACGAGCGCCCGGTACGCGGCGCCGATCTCCGACTGCAGGCGCACCGGCAA
This sequence comes from uncultured Alcaligenaceae bacterium, assembly GCA_964396485.1. Classification (GTDB taxonomy): domain Bacteria; phylum Pseudomonadota; class Gammaproteobacteria; order Burkholderiales; family JACQAP01; genus JACQAP01. The sequence goes on along the minus strand of CAYNFN010000043.1, from coordinate 6,034 downwards.
TTGCGCCTCGAGAATCCACTGGCGGATCTGCGCGCCGGCCGCAGCCAACGCGGTCACGTCATCGACGTTGAGTCCGGAGAGCACCTGCTCGATTCTCTCCGCCAGTCCGTTGGCGGCCAGAAAATCGCGATACGCGGCAGCGGTGGTGGCAAAGCCTCCGGGAACGCGCACGCCCGCTTGAGCCAGCTGGCTGATCATCTCCCCCAGGGAGGCATTCTTGCCGCCGACGCTGTCGACGTCGGCCACGCGAAGTTCTTCAAAGGGGATGACGAGGCGTGGCTTGCTCATTCTGCTGTCCGAGGCGGGGAAAGTTGAAAAGGTGTTATTTTACCGGCTGATTCATTACCTGTGCACCACGACAATGTCGCCCAAACGGACTGCCTTTTTCGTCTCGGACCGCACCGGGATCACCGCCGAGATGCTCGGGCACAGCCTGCTCACCCAGTTCGACCGGGTGTCGTTCACGGAGATTACGCTTCCTTTCGTGGATTCACCGGAGAAGGCGCAGGACGCGGTACGGCAAATTGACCAGACCGCGCAGAAGGAAGGCGCCCGTCCGCTGGTGTTCAGCACGCTGGTGGACCAGGCAATGCGCAGCGCCATCCAGCGCGCCAACGCCTTTTACATCGATTGCTTCCAGGTTTTCATCCAGCCAATGGAAGAGGAACTGGGAGTACAGTCTTCCCACACGGTGGGCAAGTCGCACAGCGTTCGCAGCAACGAGTACTTCAGCCGGATCGAAGCGGTGAACTTCGCCCTGGCGCACGACGACGGCCAGACCACCAAGGATCTCGCCAATGCCGATGTGATCCTGGTGGGCGTGTCCCGCTGTGGAAAGACGCCGACCTGCCTCTACATGGCGCTGCAATTCGGCATTCGCGCGGCCAACTATCCGCTGATCCCGGAGGACTTCGACGCCAACGCCCTGCCGGCGGCGATTCGCGACTTGCGCAGCAAACTGTTCGGCCTGACCATCCGGCCCGACCGCCTGCATCGCATCCGCAGCGAACGCCGTCCGGGCAGCACTTACGCAAGCCTGGAGAATTGCGAGCATGAACTGCGCGAGGCCGATAGGCTGATGCGCCAGGAGGGCATATCCGCCCTCGACACCACCTCGCGCTCGATCGAGGAACTGGCAACGACTATCCTGCAACAGACCAATCTCCATCGTCACGTCTACTGATTACGTCAAATTCTTCACCGCAAAGGCGCAAAGACGCAAAGGAAACGCAGAGAAAACCAAACGAAGCATGTCAAAAAGCGGGAGGATTCCGATTTGCCTCACCCAGACGATGTATCGCGGTGGCGCCACTATCCACCTCATTTAGCTTTTCACCTCAAGTTGTTTTTCTTTCCTTTGCGTTTCCTTTGCGCCTTTGCGGTGAGGGTCTTCAAGCTGTAGAAAGGCAAAGCGCGCGAACAGGGGCGAAGCTGCGCCGGTGAACCGGAGAAACACCGCAGCGGCGCAGCGCCGCGAGGTGACCGGGGGTCGGATAGCCCTTATGGCGGTCGAAGCCGTATTCAGGATAGCGCGCGTGCAGCTCAAGCATGACGGCATCGCGCGCGGTCTTGGCGAGGATAGAGGCGGCGGAAATTGCGGCAATCCGGTCGTCGCCGCGCACCACCGCCCTCACCGGAAATCGCACTTGCGGGCAGTGCAGGCCGTCCACCAGCACCTGGTGCGGTTCGACCGCGAGCTGTTCCACTGCGCGCCGCATCGCCAGCAGGCTGGCTCGCAGGATGTTGTGCGTATCGATTTCTTCCACCGAAGCGCTGGCAACTGCCCAGGCTGTGGCGCGGCTGCGAATCTGCACCGCCAGTTCTTCGCGGCGGGCGGGCGACAGCTTTTTCGAATCGGCGAGACCGCTGATCGCATCATCGTCGCGCAACACCACGCAAGCGGCAAATACCGGCCCGGCCAGCGGGCCGCGGCCCGCCTCATCCACCCCGCAGATGAGTAGGCCGGGCATCGCCGCTGCCGTCACGCGCGCGCCCCTGCCGGGGCGGCGGCGTCTCCGACGCGCGCCCGTGCCTCGTTGGCGCCCAGCAGCGTCAGGATCACCTCAACCGCGCGCGCCGCACTTTCCTGCCTGAGAATGCGGTGAATCTCAAGGAACCGGTGTTCCAGCCGCCTGCGTACCACCTTGTCGTGCAACTGGTTTGTCAGCGCCTGCGCCAGATTTTCCGGGGTAGCGTCTTCCTGGAGTATCTCCGGAACCACGAACTCGCCGGCAAGGATGTTTGGCAGTCCGACATAACGCAGCCGCCCTCGCCTGCGCATGATCCACGCGGACAACCGCGGCATCTTGTACGTGATCACCATGGGGCGTTTGAGCAACGCCGCTTCCAGCGTGGCGGTGCCTGAGGCCACCAGCACCGCATCCGCCGCGATCATCGCCATGTGCGCGTGCCCGAACAGTATGGTGACGGGCAGCTTATCGGCCCTCTGATGGTACAGCGCCTCCTCGAAAATCATCCGTGTCTCGCGGCTAACCAGCGGTACCAGAAAGTGCACATCCGGCACCTGTTCCGCGACCAGCTTGGCAGTGGCCGCGAACAGCTCCCCCATCTGCCGCACTTCGCTCTGGCGGCTGCCGGGAAGCAACGCCACCACGTTCTGTTTCGGTGACACCCGCATCTGTTCGCGCGCCGCGTCCTTATCGGGGTATTCCGGCAGTTCATCGGCGAGCGGATGGCCGACATAGGCTACCGGCACGCCGGCTTTCTCGTAGATCGCCGGCTCGAAAGGGAATAGCGCCAGCATCTTGGATACCGCGCGCTTGATCTTGTGGATGCGCTCGCCGCGCCACGCCCAGATCGACGGGCTGACGTAATGCACTGTGGTGATGCCGCGGGAACGCAGGGCAAGCTCGAGATCGAGATTGAAATCGGGCGAATCGATGCCGATGAACAGGTCGGGCGGGTCAGCAAGCAGCCTGCGCCTGAGATCGCGGCGAATACGCAGCAGCTTGGGCAGGCTTCTGAGCACCTCGACATAGCCACGCACCGCCAGCAGTTCCATCGGGTACCAGGCATCCAGCCCCGCAGACTGCATCTTCGGCCCGCCGATGCCAAAAGCCTCGAGCCGCGGCACGCGCTCGGAAAGCGCCTGCAGCAGATGAGCGCCGAGCAGGTCGCCGGAAGCCTCTCCCGCCACGAAAGCCACGCGCATGGTCCGGCCGGATGATTCGTTCATTGGCGGGCCGGCGTTAGTAGTGTCCTGTTCCGCTAATTCACGGCTGAAAACCCGGCGAGAATCGGCGCCATGCGGTGTTACGAGTCCTCGCCGTGGGGCCAACCACTGTCAAGGACTCGCGCCTTGCCTGACGCCGATTTCTCGGGTTTTCCGATCGATGATGGATTGCTGTCAAATAGATCATGGGACCGGCTTTTGAGGTTCGAAAGTTATTCCACGAATTAGCGGAACAGGACACTAGCGGATGATGCTGCGTTGCGAGGCGTTCAGGAAATCCACGAGGATGGCCGCTTCCGTGCACGACGCGGCCTGTTCATGCAACGCCCGTTTTGCCTCCTCCAGCGTCAGGCCGGATTTGTACAAGGTCTTGTAGGCGCGGCGGATGTTGTTGATGGCGTCGGTGTTGAAGCCGCGGCGGCGCAAGCCTTCGGAATTGATTCCGTGCGGCTCGGCAGTGTTGCCCATCGCGATCACATACGGCGGCACGTCGGCGAGCACCACTGAGCCTGCGCCGGTCATCGCGTGCACCCCTATGCGGCAGAACTGGTGCACGCCCGTCATGCCGCCGACTATTGCATGGTCGTCGACGTGGACGTGGCCCGCTAGTTGAGCGCAATTGGCGAGGATGGTGTGGCTGCCGACCATGCAGTCATGCGCCAGGTGTACATAAGCCATGACCCAGTTGTCATCTCCGAGCCGGGTGACGCCCGCGTCCTGTACGGTACCGATGTGGAAAGTGCAGAACTCGCGGATGGTGTTGCCGTCGCCGATCTCGAGCGTGGTGAGCTCACCGGCGTACTTCTTGTCCTGCGGAATCTCGCCCAGCACGGCGTGGTGGAAAATGCGGTTCTTGACGCCGATGCGGGTGCGTCCCGCGATCACCACGTGCGCGCCGATACTGGTGCCTGTTCCGATCTCGACGTGCTTGCCGATGATGGAGAATGGTCCGACTTCGACGTCCGGGGCGAGCTTCGCGTCCTTGTGAACGATGGCGGTCGGATGGATCATTGCCCGCCGTTCACCGGAAGGTCGCGCATGGTGCACAGCAGTTGCGCTTCGGATACCAGGGTGTCCTCCACCAGCGCCTGCGCCGAAAACTTCCAGATGCCGCGCAGATTGCGCAGGATCTGCGCTTTCAGGATCAGCCGGTCGCCCGGCAAAACCGGCTTCTTGAAGCGCGCGTCGTCGATGCCGACAAAGTAGTACACGCTGTCGCTGTCGCTCTTGAGGTTGAAGGTCTTGAAAGCGAGGATCGCGGCTGCCTGCGCCATTGCCTCGACGATCAGCACCCCGGGCATTACCGGATGATGGGGAAAGTGGCCGCTGAAGAACGGCTCGTTGATGGTCACGTTCTTCAACGCCACGATGTCCTTGCCCACTTCGAGCGACAGCACGCGGTCGATCAGGAGCATCGGGTAACGATGCGGGAGATGAGCCATGATTTGCTGGATTTCCATCGTGTTCACGGTCATTTCCTCTCCATTTTCTTGATTTCGTTTTCCAGCTTGCGGATTCTATCCACCATTTCGTGCAAATGGCGAATCAACGACGCGTTCTTGAGCCATTCGTCATGCGGCGACATCGGGAACACGGCGGTGTAAGTGCCCGGCCTGGCGATCGACTTGGCCACCACGGTCCCGCCGGAGACGACCACGCGGTCGGCAATCGTGAGATGGCCGGATATCATCGCACTGCCGCCGATCTGGCAGTAACTGCCGATGCGCGTGCTACCGGCAATTCCGACGCAGCCGGCAATGGCAGTGTGTGCACCGATGCGGCAGTTGTGTCCAATCTGGATCTGGTTGTCCAGCTTCACGCCTTCCTCGATCACAGTGTCGTCGAGCGCACCGCGGTCTATGGCGGTGTTGGCGCCGACCTCGACATCGTCGCCGATGACCACGCGCCCTATCTGAGGGATCTTGAGCCAACGGCCTTCGTCCATCGCCATGCCGAATCCATCTGCGCCGATCACCGCGCCGGAATGGATTATGACCCGGTCGCCGATCACGCAATCGTGGTACACGGTGGCGTTGGCATGCAGGCGCGTGCGCCTGCCGATGCGCACGCCGCGCCCGACGAAGCAGTTAGCGCCGATCACGGCGCCGTCACCGATCTGCGCCCCCTCTTCGATCACCGCGCAGGCGCCGACGGCAGCGGAAGGCGCGACCTGCGTGCCGGCATCCACCGCGGCCTGCGGATGGATCCCGGGTTCGGGCATGAGCTCCGGATTGACCAGCGCCGCGACGCGCCCGTAATAGGCGTAGGGATTCTTGCAGATGATGCGCGGCAGGGCCGTGGCGTCGCGCGCTTCCTCGCCCAGGATTACGGCACGGGCGCGCGTGGAAGCGAGAAGTTTCTGGTACTTGCGATTGGCAAGAAAGGACAGCTCTTCCGGCCCCGCCGTCTCCAGCGGCGCCACCTGGCGGATGCGCGTGGCGGCATCGCCGACCACGTTGCCGCCAAAGCGTTCGGCCAGCTCCGCCAGGCTGAAGGACTTGCGGGCGTCCCCTGTCATTCGAGGGTCGTCGTGATGTGCGCTGCCGGACGCGCGGACTCGGGCATGGTTCGCGGGGATAAGCCGTCGCACACGGTAGCGTGCTACTTGTCTGCGAGCGCCTTGATGACCTTGTCGGTGATATCGAGCCGCGGACTCATGTAAACGGCTTCCTGCAGGATCAAGTCGAATTTTTCCGCTTCCGCGATCTGCTGTATCACCTTCTGGGCGCGCTCGAGCACTGCGGCCATCTCCTCGTTCCTGCGCAAATTCAGGTCTTCGCGGAACTCGCGCTGCATGCGCTGCAACTCTCGCGTCATTCGCGCCAGTTCCTGCTCCTTGTC
>CAYNFN010000042.1:0-3154 GCA_964396485.1 uncultured Alcaligenaceae bacterium | reverse complement strand
CAATCGGAAAACCCGCGAAATCGGCGTCAGGCAAGGCGCGAGTCCTTGACAGTGGCGGGGGCCGGTGGAACGTGGAGCAGGGGCCCCGCTTGCGGGGATGCGACCGTGCAACCGGCCAATAGCGTGTCAACCACCGGCCTTACGCGTGTCTCCGCGGTCAGATCCCCAGAGGGGCCCCTCTTCCGCGCTCCGACACGCACGGCGAGGACTCGTAACACAGCATGGCGCCGATTCTCGTCGGGTTTTCAGCCGCGAATCAGCGGAACAGGACACTTTCCATGATCCTGGCCGCACCCGATCGGTTCACCGCGCTGATCAGTCCGCCGGCCGATTGGAAGGGGCCGGCGCTGTGGTTCGCATTCCAGGGCTCGCAGATCCTGATCGTGCGCGGCGCGCAAAGTACGAGCGTTCCTTCGGCTTCCGATCCGCGTGAATTCGGACTCGCCCCGAAACGCAGCCAGTACCTCGGCATCCTCGGCGCGCAGCATTGCTTCGCCTGCGAGCTGGAGGACAACGTCACGCCGCCGGAGGGCATGCAGCTGTCGGGATTGCGTGCGCTGTTCGGCGCGCTCGACGATTCGCTGTTCGCGCTCGCGGGGCGCGCATTCCAGATCGTCGACTGGAACCGATCCCACCAGTTCTGCGGCCACTGCGGCACACCGACCCAGACGAAAACCAACGAGCGGGCGCGCGTCTGTCCGAATTGCGGCCAGTCGCACTACCCGCGCATCGCTCCCGCGGTCATGGCGTTGGTCAGAAGGGGCGACGAGCTGTTGTTGGCGCGTTCGCCGCATTTCCCGCCCGGCATGTATAGCGCGCTCGCCGGCTTCGTCGAGCCGGGGGAAACCCTGGAGCAGACGCTGGTGCGCGAAGTGCGCGAGGAAGTCGGCATCGAAGTCGCCAACCTGCGATACTTCGCCAGCCAGCCTTGGCCGTTCCCGCATTCGCTGATGATCGCCTTCTACGCCGACTACGCCGGCGGCGAGATCACCCCCGATCCCGGCGAAATCGAGGCGGCGGCCTGGTTTACCGCAGACCGGCTGCCGCAGGCTTTGCCGAGCAAGATCAGCATTTCCAGACGACTGATCGATGCCGCGCTCGCCGAACTCCGCGCTTCAAGCTGACAACAAGATCCTAACCGGGGAGGATGCCATGCTGAGAATCTGGGGTCGCAACAACTCGGTCAACGTCCAGAAGCCGCTGTGGTGCTGCGAGGAAATGGGCGTTCAATACGAGCGGGTGGACGCCGGCGGCACCTTCGGCGTGGTGAACACGCCGCAATACCGCAACCTCAATCCAAACGGTTTGGTGCCGACCATCGAAGACGACGGCTTCGTGCTCTGGGAGTCGAACGCAATCGTGCGCTATCTCGCCGCCAAGCACAGCGCCGGCAAACTCTGGCCCGGGGACCTCAAGGTCCGCGCCGAAGCCGACAAGTGGATGGACTGGCAGAACACGACATTCTGGCCTACCTTCCGGCCGCTGTTCTGGAACCTGGTGCGCACTCCGGCCGATCAGCGCGACGACAAGACTATGGAAGACTCGCGACTCAAGACCGCCGAGATCCTGGCGTATCTCGATGCACACCTCAAGAACCGCGCGTACGTCGCCGGCAAAGCGCTCACCATGGGCGACATTCCGATGGGTTGCGCGATCCAGCGCTGGATGACCCTGCCCATCGATCATCCGGAGATGCCGAATCTGGAGCGCTGGTACGACGCGCTGAGCGTCCGCCCGGCCTACAAGAAGATCGTGATGCTGCCGCTGACCTGAACAGCGCCAGCCAATCACGCTGCTGCGGATTTTTCGCGCACCGCGCCCAGGATGCGCCGCAGCGTGTCCCCCATCTGCGCGGCTTCACGGCTGCCGATGTGATCCTCGAACAACGCCTTGTCAGATCACGCCGGCGGCGCGCAATTTCCCGATAGCCGCATCGGCGTAGCCGGCTTCGCGGAGAATCTGGTCGCTGTGTTCGCCGGGCGCGGGCGCAGGGCGATCCACGGCAAACTCGTACTCGCTCATTTTCAGAGGCGGGGCCAACTGCAGCACTTCGCCGTCGCGCACGACCATCCCGCGCGCCCTGATCTGCGGGTCTTCGAGACTCTCCTCGAGCGCCAGCACCGGCGTCACGCAGCAGTCTTCACCGCGGAATTTTTCAACCCAGTGGGCCTGCGGCCGGGCGGCGAAGATTCTGCTCAGTTCTTCCTTGCCCCACAGCGGATCCTTGTCGCGGACTTCCCAGTGGCAGGCCTTGAGGTCGGGCCGCGCCAGCACGTCGCAGACGCGATCCCAGAATTTTCGTTCCAGCGCGCCCACCGCCATGTGACGACCGTCGGAAGTGCGATAGACCGCGTAGCAGGGTTCACGGCCGGAGAGAAAGTCCCCGCCCCGGGGACGAACGTGCCCGGTCGAAGCCACGGCGGCGAGCGCCTGGAGATTGTGCGAGAGCACGCCCTCGGTCATGGCCACGTCAACGTAGCGTCCCTGACCGCTGCGCCGCGCGTCCACCAACGCCGCAAGAATGCCCATAGCCGGCACCACCGCGCCACCGAGGATGTCCGCGACCTGGAGATTCGGTATCACCGGATCGCCGCCGGCCGGGCCCACCTGATCGATGAACCCGGCGTAGCCGCAGTAATTCACGTCGTGCCCGGCCAGATCGCGGTAAGGACCGGTCTGCCCGTATCCGGAAATCGCGCAGTAGACGATGCGCGGATTGACTTCACTGCATGCTGCATAACCGATGCCGAGCCGGTCCACGACCCCCGGGCGGAAACTCTCCACCACGATGTCCGCGTCGCGCGCCAGGCGCAGGAACACCTCGACGCCCTCTGATTTTTTCAGGTCGAGGCGCAGCGCGCGCTTGTTACGGTTGATGGCAAGAAACAAGGGCGCCGTCCGACCCGCTCCGGCGCCCATCGTGCGGGCATAGTCGCCGGCGCCGGTATCTTCGATCTTGATGACGTCGGCGCCGAGATCCGCCAGATGCAGCGTGCACACCGGGCCGGGAAGAAGACGGGTGAGATCGAGAACGCGAATCCCAGAGAGCGGTTTGGGACGCATCAGCCTGGATTTTTCTTCGAGCCGGTATGGAAACCCGGAAAGCGTTTCGCGATCACCGGGCTGTCGCTGGCCCAGGCATGACGGGAGCTGA
>CAYNFN010000041.1:0-1847 GCA_964396485.1 uncultured Alcaligenaceae bacterium | reverse complement strand
TGGACCGGCTTCCGGACATGGTGATTTCGGGCATCAATCACGGTGCCAACATGGGCGACGACACCATATACTCCGGAACGGTGGCGGCGGCGACGGAAGGCTTTCTCCTGGGCATTCCCTCGATCGCGGTGTCGCTGGCGAGCAAGGCGGCGGGCAACTATCCGACCGCGGCGCAGGCGGTGTGCGACGTGGTCGAGCGTTTTCGTCGCCGGCCGATTGCCTATCCGGTGCTGCTCAACGTCAATGTTCCGGATGTGCCCGCCGATCAGCTGGCGGGAACGGCAGTGACCAGGCTGGGACGGCGGCACAAGTCCGAACCGGTGATAAGGTCCACCAACCCGCGCGGCGAAATGGTGTACTGGATCGGTGCAGCCGGCGACGCGGAGGATGCGGGCGAGGGCACGGATTTTCACGCGGTTGCGAACCGGATGGTTTCGGTGACGCCACTGCAGATCGATCTCACGCAGTACGCCAGGCTTGAAAGCGTGCGCGACTGGCTGAAAGAACCGGCACTTACCTAGCCCGGACAATTCATGAAGACGCCCCGTGTGCGGATAATCGCTGGTGTGCCGTGTCTATGAGCAAGCTCTTGCGCGGTACAGTGTGTCGCGTCGGGCTACTCGGGCGCTGGCGGCCGATTTCCGGCCATTTGCGGCATGCCTGCCTGGCCGATAGAGTGTTCTATCGGCTGCGGCAGTCGAGCCGCAACTGTCTCGGAACTCGACTCGCCATCATCCCGAGTCCCTCATGAATTATCCAGGCTAGAGCACTGGCGCGGCGGTCATTTCCAACCGACATGAACAGCAGGATCAGCGGCATCGGCATGACCTCCCAGCGCACCCGCATGCGCATGGTGGAACGACTGCGCGACCAGGGCGTAAAGGACGAGGTGGTGCTGGGTGCGATGGCGGATGTGCCGCGCCACATGTTCGTTGACGAGGCGCTGGCGAGCCGTGCCTACGACGACGTTTCCCTGCCCATCGGTTTCGGCCAGACCATTTCCAATCCGTTCACCGTCGCCCGCATGGTCGAGCTGGCGCGCGCCGGCCGTACGCTCGGCAAAGTGCTCGAGATCGGCACCGGCTGCGGTTACCAGGCTGCGGTACTGTCGCGAGTGGCGCGCGAAGTCTATTCGATCGAGCGTCTCGCCGGTCTTTTGTCCAAGGCGCGGGTAAGATTGCGCGAACTTGGAATCCGCAACATCAAACTCAGGCATGGCGACGGCCGTCACGGACTGAAGGACGGCGGCCCATTCGACGCCATCGTGATGGCGGCGGCGGCGACGCACATACCCGAAGCGCTGGCTGCGCAATTGGTGGAAGGCGGGCGCCTGGTACTGCCGCTGGGCACGCGCGAGCAGCACTTGGTGCTGGTCGAGCGCGGCCACGACGGATTCAGCCAATCGGTGCTGGACGACGTGAATTTCGTCCCGCTGATTGCAGGGGTGTCGACTTGAACATCGTTTTCCGTTGCGAGAGATGTTCGCAGCCGCTGATGCTCGCGGCATTGGTCGCAGCGCTCTGCGTGGGTTGCGCATCCACGCCTACCGCGGCGCCGGTGCTCGAGCGTTCACCGAATGCGTCCCGGACCACGCCGGCCGCACCTCAGGCCACCGCACCCACCACAGCCGCGCCCGTCGCGACCGCTCCTGCTGCGACCACGCCCACTGCCAGCACACCCCAGGCGGCGGCGGCACCGCATGCAGGTGCGCCAGCCGCATCGACGGTCCAGAAAGCCCAGACATCGGTTTCTGCGAGTACGGAAGAGCCAATCATCAAACCCTACCGTGAAGGCGATTGGCGCCCGGAATTCCACGTCGTCAAGAAAGGCGACACGCTCTACAGCAT
>CAYNFN010000040.1:0-2685 GCA_964396485.1 uncultured Alcaligenaceae bacterium | reverse complement strand
TACGTCGGCGATCCCAGGACCTGCGCCTGGGCCACGCCGCTGGTGGTGGAAATGCGCTGCGCGAGAAGCGTCGGCGCATATTCGTCCGCCGTGGAAAGCGGGAGCGTCGTGGAGGTAAGCGCGAGATAGAAGATCGGCGAGTCCGCGGGATTGACCTTGCGGAACGAAGGCGGCGCGCTCATTTCCTTGGGCAATTGATTCAGCGCGCGAGAGATCGCTGCTTGCACGTCCTGCGCGGCGTCGTCGATGTCGCGGTCCAGGGTGAACTGCAGCGTGATGCGGGTGTTGCCCTGGGCGCTCAGGGAATCCATCGAGTCCAGCCCGGCGATGGTGGAGAACTGCTTCTCCAGCAGTGTCGCTACCGCGGAAGCCATGGTTTCCGGACTGGCGCCGGGCAGCGCGGCGGTCACCGCGATGGTGGGAAAGTCGACGTTTGGCAGGTCGGCCACCGGCAGAAGGCGGTAGCTGAAAATGCCGAAAATCAGAATACCGATCATGATCAGGCCGGTCATGACCGGACGGCGCACGAACACTTCGGCGACGTTCACGACGCTTTTTTCGCGCTCTTCACGCTGACCCTGGAGCCGGGCAGCAGCCGCGAGGCACCGTCCGTTACCACCGTTTCGCCGGCCTTGAGCCCGGAGGCGATCACCGCCTCTTCGCCGTCGGTGCGGCTGACCGCGATGGGGCGCATCTCGCTGCTGGAATCTTCCTTGACCACGTAGGCGTACTGGCCGTTGGGCCCGGTTTGCACCGCCTGAGCGGGTACCACCAGCGCGCGCTCATCGTTGCGCAGAGTGATCCAGGTGTCGACGTACTGGCCCGGCCAGAGCTTTTTGTCCACATTGGCGAACAGCCCGCGCAGGCGGATGGTGCCGGTGGTTGCGTCCACGGTGTTGTCGGCAAAGGCGAGCCTGCCGGGGACCATTTTTCCTTTTTCGACTTCCGCCTCGACGCGCATCGGCGCGCTTCCCTTGTTGGCGCGGATTTCGCCGAGATGCTGCTCGGGCACCGCGAAGCTGACATAGATCGGCGAAATCTGGTTGATGACCACCAGCGCATTGGCATCGTTGGCCTTGACCAGGTTGCCCTCACTGAGCAGCACCTTGCCGGCGCGCCCGCCGATCGGTGAGCGGATGGTGGTGTAGGCGAGGTTGACGCGCGCGGACTCGACCGCAGCGGCGGCGGCATTGACGCTGGCCTCGGCAGCTTGAAAATTCGACGCCACCTGCGCATAACCTTCCCGGGAGACGAAGTTCTGCGCCAGCAGTTCCTGGTAGCGGCTCTCCTGTCCGCGCAGGTACTCGAGCTGCGCCTGGCCCTGAGCGAGGTTGGCCTGGGCCTGCGCGAGCTGCGATTCGTAGGGGCTGGGATCGAGCTGGAACAGCAGGTCGCCCCTGGTCACGTCCTGGCCGTCGCGCACGTAGGCCCTGAAGATCTGGCCGTCCACGCGCGCCTTCACCGCCACCGTGGCGACGGTTTCGACGTTGCCGATGGCGTGCAGCCGCAGCGGCATGCGCTTCTCAACGGCCTGCGCTACCAGCACCGGAATCGCGGGCGGCGTCTTCTTCGCCTCGGCCTGCGCGTTGTTCTTGTCGGAACAGCCGGCGAGCGCGCAGGCAGCAAGCAGCGCAGACAGCGCGCACCACAATGCGCGTCCTGAGAAGGAATCGAGCGTCGAATATTGGCGAGTGGTCATGACAAATACATTCCGGATCGCGCAGGGCGCGGCACAGGCCGGACCAGAACGACGGGACCGCCGTTGCCGTGCGAAGGCGCTATTTTGCGCCTATTGGCAGCGTAGCGCTTCATTGATAGCGCAGTGCATCGATAGGCTTCAGATAGGCGGCTTTGCGCGCCGGGTACAGGCCGAAAAACACGCCAATGGCCGCGGCAACGGCAAAGGCGAGCACGATGGAACCGGAGGTGACGGCCACCGTGATCTGCGCTGCGCGCTCGGCGAAAAAGGCGCCGCCGACCCCGAGCGCCACTCCGACGCAGCAGCCGATCACCGAAATGATGACGGCTTCCAGAAGAAACTGCAGCAGGACGTCGCGGCGGCGGGCGCCGATCGCCATGCGGATGCCGATCTCGCGGGTGCGCTCGGTCACCGACACCAGCATGATGTTCATGATGCCGATACCGCCGACCAGCAACGACACCGAAGCGATCGCTCCCAGCATCAGCGACATCACCCTGGTGGTTGCGGCCGCGGCGTTGGCCGCTGCAGTGAGGTTGCGCACCGTGAAGTCGTTTTCGGCATCGACGTTGAGACGATGGCGCGCGCGCAGAAGTTCCGTGATGTCGCGTTCGACCCGGTCCATGAGATCCGCCGAACCCGCCTGCACCATCATGAACCGCACCGTACCCAGGAACTGCGAGCCAAACAGCTTGCGCTGCGCGGTCGTTACCGGCACCAGAATGGTGTCGTCCTGGTCGCGCCCGTCGAGGCTCTGGCCCTTGCGCGCCAGCACGCCGATCACCAGATAGGGGCTGTTCCTGATGCGGATGGTTTTTCCAACCGGGACTTCGTCGCCGAACAGGTAGTTCGCCACCGTGCCGCCGAGCAGCGCCACGCGGTTGGCGGAGCGCAAGTCGTAGTCGGTGAAGGGCTCGCCCGATGCGAGCGGCCATGCGCGCACGTCCAGATAACTCGGCGACGTGCCGTACACCTGCGTGCTCCAG
>CAYNFN010000039.1:0-3803 GCA_964396485.1 uncultured Alcaligenaceae bacterium | reverse complement strand
TGCTGCTTCTGTATCTGTCCAAGAGAGTTTGAAAACCGACGTAGTCGTTGTCGGTGCGGGCGCTGCCGGCATGATGTGCGCGATCGAAGCAGGCAAGCGCGGCCGCCGCGTGCTGTTGCTGGACCACGCCATGAAACTCGGAGAAAAAATCCGCATCTCCGGCGGCGGCCGCTGCAATTTCACCAACATCGACACGCGGCCCGAGAACTTCCTGTCGGGGAATCCGGATTTTTGCCGCTCCGCCCTGGCGCGCTACACGCCGCGCGACTTCATAGCGCTGGTGGAAAAGCACCGAATCGCCTGGCACGAGAAAAAACTCGGCCAGCTGTTCTGCGACGGCTCCTCCCGGCAGATCATCGACATGCTGAAAACCGAATGCGACGACGCCGGCGTACGCTGGTGCATGCCGGCCAAGGTGATCTCCGTGAACAAAGGCGAACGCTTTTCGATTGCGACCGACCGCGGCGAATTCGAAAGCGAATCGCTGGTGATAGCTTGCGGCGGATTGTCTATCCCCCAGCTCGGGGCCAGCCCGTTCGGATACCGCGTAGCGGAACAGTTCGGTCTCGACGTCGTGGAACTGCGCCCGGCGCTGGTCGGGCTCACTTTCGCCCCCGAGACCCTGGCGCAGTTCGCCGGCCTGTCCGGTATTCCCATCGACGCCATCGTCGGCTGCAACGGCACGCGCTTCCGCGAGAACCTGCTGGTCACCCACCGAGGACTGTCCGGTCCCGCCATCCTGCAGATTTCCTCTTACTGGCGGCCGGGCCTGGATCTGTCGGTGAACTTGCTGCCGGATCTCGACCCTGGGGCGATGCTCGAAGCAATACAGACTTCCGAAAAACTTCTCGCCAACGAACTCGGCAAGTTTCTTCCGCAGCGTTTCGCGCAGCGCTGGGTCGAGATCTATTTCGAGAACCTGCCGATGAAGCGTCTGGACGCACGCCGGCTGCGCGAGATCGCCGGACGCCTGCGCGACTGGCGCCTCAGGCCGAGCGGCACGGTCGGCTACAAGAAGGCCGAAGTCACCCTCGGTGGCGTGGACACACGGGAGTTGTCGTCCAGGACCCTGGAAGCACGCGAGACGCCGGGGCTGTATTTCATCGGCGAAGTTGTGGACGTCACCGGACATCTCGGCGGCCACAATTTCCAGTGGGCATGGGCCTCAGGTTACGCGGCCGGCCAGGCGGTCTGAAAAGCACTCACCGCAGAGGATTCTTTTCTCTACCTTCTTTTCAATACCCGCTCGACGGGTGCCCTTGAGGGGTGCGCGGAGCGGCGCACGGACACGTTACCGATGTAATCGGCCGTCTGCGGGTAGTGCGCCGAAGCGCCGCCTCCCGCCCCGGATGGCTACGCCAACGTCGTGTCGGCGGCGCCGGAGGAAAAACAAATACGAGGAAAATACATGGGGGAGTTAAAAGCAGGCCCGGTGCTGAAGTGAAGTAGGTTAGACGCGATCAGACAGGCGGTGTCTGAACAGCAAATTCCAACCCTGAGCGGAAGTTCGCTGGTTCGCAGAGCAGACGTTCAACGCCCCAGTTCACCGGCGCGCAAACATCACAGCGAAGCGACGCTGTGGAGGGTCCGTGTCGAATCGGGTGTTGGGCTGCCACGTTAGTTGATGATCTGATCCGCCCGCTCCAGCAGTGGCCTTGGAATCTTGAGGCGGAGTGCGCGGGCAGTTCGTTGATTGATGATGAATTCGATCTTGGTGGGCTGCTCGACGGGGAGGTCGGCTGGCTTGGCGCCCCTTAGGATCTTGTCGATATAGGTTCCCGCGCGACGATACTGCTCCGGGATGTTCGCCCCGTAGGACATCAGCATCCCCGCTTCGAGATACGGCGTGTGGTACGTCATCGTGGGTAATCGGTTCTTGACCGCGAACTCTGCGATCCTCTGGACCTCAGGAGCCCCGATGGCTAGCGGTTGGATGATCAGCGCCTCCGCACGTTGCCTCAACGCTGCGGCGAAAGCGCCATCGAGAGCCGCTGGAGTCAGTACGTCGATACGCTGCAGGCGCACGCCCAGAACCCTCGCCGCGGCTTCCAGTTGCTCAGCGGGCAGCAACTGGCCAGGATTGCTCGAGTCCATCAGCAAAGCGACGCGAGAAATCCGGGGCGCAACTTCCTTGAGAATCTCAAGATTCTTCCAGACTATCTCAGTGAGGTTCACCGACAAGCCCGTGACGTTCCCTCCAGGTCGCGCCAGGCTGCCAACGATCCCGCTGGTGACGGGATCGCCGATGTAGACCATGACGATAGGGATCGCCTTGGTCGCCTGCTTGGCCGCGAGCGTTGATCGTGTACCTTCAGTGACGAGAACGTCTACGTTGAGGCGAACCAACTCAGCTGCAAGGTCGGGGATTCGCTCGGTCTCCCCTGGCGCCGCCCGGCATTCAATGACGAGGTTCTGGCCCTCGGTATAGCCGAGCTCGCGCAGCCCCTGGCGGAGATCCGTGAACAGCAATGGGTCCCCACACGGTAGCTGAGGCCTTAGAAAGCCGATCCGATATACCTTGCCCGCCGGCTGCTGCGCTTCAGCGGGAAACCAAGGGGTGAGCGCCGCCAGGATCAGGATGATCATGGACTTGCCCACGGTGAACCTGACGACCCTCTTTCCACGCAACCAAACCATTGCCCGAGTCAAAGGGGCGTGCTCACCATTCGTTCTCAACATGTCCTGCACCTCTGGTCGGCCCAACAGTTATTCGTCAGGTCGGCCGGTCAGGACTATGAAATTCTCAGAACGTGCCGACCCGTAATAGTAACTTGGTTCGTTGTTGATGTTTCAAGAAGCTCTATCCACATACCAATAGTAATGCGGATCGAGGGGCCGCTATGGAGGAAATACTCGACCAGCTGCAATTGGCCGTTTCCAGCCCCTCACGTTTGAATTGCGGTCGACTTGGTCGGACACTGTCGGTCAGCCCAAGTCTGAGTTACGAAAGCTGAAGTTACCTCCGATGTCAGGTCTTAACTCTCGAAGGATTTTTTTTGCTCTTGCTTTTCCTCCGGCACCGCCGACACGGCGTTGGCGTAGCCATCCGGGGCGGGAGGCGGCGCTTCGGCGCACTACCCGCAATCGGCCGACTACGTCGGTAACGTGTACGTGCGCCGCTCCGCGCACCCCTCAAGGGGCATAGAAAAGAATCCTCCGTGTTGAGTGTTTGTTTTTGGTTTTGGCGAATTACTTGGGGCCGATTTTCTGGATCTTCGCCTTAGCGCGCAGACCGGAGATGTAGTCTTCGCGTGCCTTGTTGGCCAGGGTCTGCTGTATCTGCCCCTTTACTTGCTCCAGCGGCGCGAAGGGCAGCGTGCGTACGTCCTGCAGTTCGATGATGTGATATCCGTAGTTGGTCTTCACCGGCTCCTTGGTCATCTCGCCTTTCTTCAGGCCTTGCAGAGCTTCCCCGAATGGCTGCGCGTAGGCCTCCGCCTCGGACCAGTCGAGTTGGCCGCCATTCTCCTTGGATCCCGGATCGGTTGACTTCTCCGCTGCGATCTTGGCGAAATCTCCGCCGTTCTGCAGGTCGGCCAGGACCTGCTTGGCTTCGGCTTCTTCCTTGACCAGGATGTGGCGAGCCTTGTACTGCTTGCCGCCATCGTCGCCTTGCTGGGCCTTGACCCGCTCGTACTCCTTGACCACGTCGGCATCGCTGGGCTGAGTCTTCTTGTTGATGTCTTCGAACAACACTCCGAGGATGATCTGCTGCTTGGCCAGGTCGAGCTGGAGCTGGTAGTCGGGATTCTTGTCGAGCTTGCGCTTGAGTGCTTCCTGGTAAAGGATTTCGCGCGTGATCA
>CAYNFN010000038.1:0-6563 GCA_964396485.1 uncultured Alcaligenaceae bacterium | reverse complement strand
GGCGGCTGCAACGCCGTGGCCTCGACGCTGGGCGTGCTCGGCTCATGCTCCCGGAAGTACGCCCACAAGATTCCCTTCCTGCTCAAGTTCAATCACAACGAATTCCTCACCTATCCGAATAAGTACGACCAGATCTTTTTCGCCAGCGTGAAGCAGGCGCGCGACATGGGAGCGGTTGCGGTCGGCGCGACGATCTATTTCGGCTCCGCCGAATCGGCGCGGCAGATCGTCGAGGTGAGCAAGGTCTTCGAGATCGCGCACGAGATGGGAATGGCCACCGTGCTGTGGTGCTATTTGCGCAATCCGGCGTTCAAATCCGACAAGGATTACCACCTGTCCGCCGACCTGACCGGCCAGGCCAATCACCTCGGCGTGACCATCGAGGCGGACATCATCAAGCAGAAGCTGCCCGAGAACAACGGCGGCTACAACGCGCTCAATACCAAGGAAAACCCGTACGGCAAGACCGACAAGCGGGTGTACACCGAGCTGACCTCCGACAATCCGATCGACCTGACGCGCTACCAGGTGGCGAACGGCTACATGGGCCGCGCGGGGCTGATCAATTCCGGCGGCGCTTCCTCCGGCGAGAGCGATCTGGCGGAAGCGGTGCGCACCGCGGTCATCAACAAACGCGCCGGCGGCATGGGATTGATCTCCGGCCGCAAGGCCTTCCAGCGGCCGATGAAGGAGGGCGTCGGCATCCTGAACGCTATTCAGGACGTGTACCTGTCGAAACAGGTGACGATCGCCTAAGCGTTCGGCCGCGACGCGGTTCGAGAAACGAGGTGTACCGTTCGTGGCACACCCCGTTGCGTTTAATGCAGCCGAGTCGAGCGTTCCGGCAGGATTCGATCGCGCCGGCTGCCGCTGGACCGGAATCCGAGAACTGGGTGCGGTCACAATCCCCTTTTAAAGCCCTACTGCCGGCCTATATTGCAAGGGGCGGCATGTGTCGCGAGGAGGATCGGGCGATGGTTGCGGCGAGAGATCCGGCAAGGGCGATAGACGGAATGATGGAAGTTGAGAAAAAGATCATCCGGCTGGCAGAGGAGAGAAATGTCCATGGCTTGCGCTTCGAGTGGAACGACGACCTGGATTTCGGGCACCTGCTGGACCCGGTGCCGCTGAGTGTTTTTGCAGCCGGTGGCAAGTCCGCCGAGGCGGAGTTCTCGCAAGCGGATCTCGCGCGGGTTGCCGCGGGTCGGAATGTGGCGACCGATACGAAGATCAATCAAATCGTCCAGAAGCTAGCGGCCGAGGCCTGAGTCGGCGAGGCTCGCGTCAGCCCGCGGCCGCAAGGCGGGCGGCGAAGCGGGGGTAAGTTTCGGCAATGTCGCCGCGAATGGCGCCGCGGATTACCGACAGGGTGGCGGCATCGGGGGGCGCAGTCATTGGAACGCGATCCGGGCAATCGAATTCGAAGCCGGTGTTGTCGCGGATTTCTTCCACGCTGCGACCGGGGTGCACGCTGTCGAGCCTGAAGCGGCCGCGTTCGCGGTCGAAGGAAAATAGTCCCAATTCGGTCAGCATCGCGTAGGGGCCCGCAAGGCGATGCACGCCGGGTTCGCTCACGCCCGGCGCGCTGATGAAGTCCACTTTCGGCACCATGACCCGGCGGCTGTGCTCTTCGCGGAAGAGAATCACGCGCGGCACCAGAAAGTACAAATAAGCGGAGCCGAAGCAGCCGGGCCAGCGCACTTCGCTGTTCGGATACTCGCCGGTGCCGACCAGGTTGATGTTGGCCTGTCCGTCGATCTGGCCGCCGCCGAGAAAGAACGCATCGATGCGGCCCTGCGCGGCCATGTCGAACAACTCGACGCCGCCGCTGGTGAAGCCTTCGTGCCGCAGCGAGCCGAGCACGGTGACCCGCATCGGCTCGCGCGACTGCGTTCGTGCCAGCAGCGCGCCGGCGCCGGGGATTGGGGAGGAGGCCCCGACCGCGACGTGGCGGCAGCCGCGCAACAGCCGCGCGATCACTGTGATCAGCCATTCGGTGCGGCTGAATTCGCTCATGCAACCGCGCGGCGAGTATCGAGCCAGGAATCGAGAAACTGAGTGAACCCTGCGCCCGTGCCCGCGGCCGCGACATAATTCGCCAGCGCTGCTTCGTCATCCGGATACAGATCCCAGAATGCCAGCGGCCAGGCTCCGCGCTTTGCCGTTGCAACGCGCGTTACATAGATTGCGGGTAACACGCCGGCAGCCCGTTGAGGGTCGTCCAACAGATTGTCGTCGGTGATCTCTTCAACCGTCACCAGGGTTTGCCTTGCAGCGTGAGCCATCAACATGAGTTCGCCCTTGGCGCCGACGAACACATTGCCATGACGATCGGCAAGCGGTGCGTGAAACAGCGCAACATCCGGGCGGATCCCGGGAAGCGCAACGATCCGGTCCTGCCCGGCGAACGGGTTTTCGATCACTTTCCAATCCTGCCGGTAACGCAACAGGTCGGTGCCGATAAGGCCGCGCAGCGGCATGAAGGGGATGCCTTTCTCGCCCGCCTGCAGCGCCGCATAGATCGCCGGACAGGTGGCGTCGAGAACGCGGATTGCGCCTTCGCGAACCGCGGCGGTGAAGCGCGGCGCGCTGCCGAATTCCCCCAGTGTTACCGCGGAAGTTTCGATGGTCGCGACCGCGCCGGCGCCGATCAGGATGTCGGCCTGCAGCCCGCCTACGGGGACGCATACCAGGTGCAGATCGCGAATACCGCGGCGCACGAGCTCACGCGTCGAGGCCATGGCAACGCCCGACGAGTCCTTCGGGATTGCAAGAAGTGCGCCGTCGGGTATGGCGGCGGCAAGTTCTTCGACCGAGCACACAACGTCTGATTCCAAGTTCGGCTCCTGTGGATTTTGGGGACATCGCAACTGCGTCGATCATTACCGACAGGGCATTATGACGCGGAAGCCGCTTTAGCGTCCAACGTCACGACCTCCTTTGTCCGGCGTGGAAGCGGGGGCGGAGCGTTCTTCGTCAGCGTTGAGGTGCCGGCGCTTTCAAAGTCGCGGGAACGAGCTCGACGACTTGATCCTTGTCAGATATCCAGATCTGACCTTCCTGGATGGTGAATTGCAGCTGCATGTTGCGAAGCGCCAGCTTCGCCAACGCCTGGGTTGAGGCCGCAGGCAGGCTGATCACGGACAGATTCTCTACCTGCCCGAGTTTCGTGTTGACTTGATTCCACCAGAGCTCGGCGCCGCGTCCACCGTAACTGTAAACAAACACCTGTCGGGCGCGACCGCAGGCCCTGCGAATGCGTTTTTCATCGGGCAGGCCGACATCGATCCAGATTTCGATGTTGCCGGTCAGGTCCGTCTGCCAGAGGTCGGGTTCGTCACCGCTGCTCAATCCCCGGCCAAACGACAAGGCCTCATCGGCGTGCAGCGCGAACGCCAGCAGCCGCACCATCATGCGCTCGTCGGTCTCCGACGGATGGCGGGCGATGGTCAGCGTGTGGCCACCGTAGTAGCGACGGTCCATGTCGGCGATCTGCAGATCCGCCTTAAAGATTGTTGCCTTGAGGGCCATTGGGACAGGGATGCCTTTGCGAAAAGCCGGCGTTGCGGCCGATTCCCGAAGCTGCTTGGCGGGAGGTTGATGGAGCAAGCCGGGAAGGACGGGCCCGCGTGCGTTCTTCGTGTGCTTGCATTGTCACCCCGGCACGTGAAATAGTTGAAATGACCGACTTGGCCTGGGGACGACATGCGCTCGACGATACGCTTCCTGCTTGCGATCACCCTGTCACTCGGAATTGCGCCCATCGAAGTACGTGGCGAAGAGCCCGGCGCAACGACATCGCCGCAGCTCGCGAAACTGCGCAACGAACTTGCCGATCTGGTCGGGCCTGCGCGCTGCATGAACCTGGTGCAATGCCGTGTCGCCGCAATCGGAATCGATTCCTGCGGCGGGCCGGCCGAGTACCTGGTGTATTCGTGGCTCTCGACCGACCAGGGCGCGCTCGAGACCAAGATCGCCGAGTACAACTTCCTGCAGGAGGATCTGCAGAAGAAACAACAGCCGGCAGCAAGCTGTGCGGCGCGTCCCGAGCCGACCGCTGCGTGCGTCAACGGCCGCTGCGTGCTTCCCGGCAGCCGCTAACGCGATGTTTGGTGCATTTACAGCACCGGCACCAGCAGCAGCGCGACGATGTTGATGATCTTGATCAACGGGTTCACCGCCGGGCCGGCGGTGTCCTTGTAGGGATCGCCGACGGTATCGCCGGTTACCGCCGCCTTGTGCGCGTCGGAACCCTTGCCGCCGTAATGTCCGTCCTCGATGTACTTCTTGGCGTTGTCCCATGCACCGCCGCCCGTGGTCATCGAGATTGCGACGAACAACCCGGTGACGATGGTACCGATCAGAACACCCCCGAGCGCCTTGACGCCCGCGCCCGGGCCCATCAGCCAGTTCATGCCGAAGGCAACGACCACCGGAACCAGCACCGGGAGCAGCGACGGCACCATCATTTCCTTGATCGCGGCCTTGGTCAGCATGTCCACCGCGCGCGAATAATCCGGCTTGGCTGTGCCTTCCATGATGCCCTTGATCTCGCGGAACTGGCGCCGCACTTCGTTTACGACCGAGCCGGCAGCGCGGCCCACCGCTTCCATCGCCATCGCACCGAAGAGGTAGGGCACCAGGCCGCCGATGAAGAGCCCGATGATCACCGCCGGATCGGACAGGCTGAATTCCACCAGCTTGCCCTGGGCTTCGAGGTTGTGGGTGTAGTCGGCGAACAGCACCAGCGCGGCCAGGCCGGCGGAGCCGATGGCGTAGCCCTTGGTCACCGCCTTGGTGGTGTTGCCCACCGCGTCGAGCGGATCGGTGATGTCGCGGATTTTCGACGGCAGCCCGGCCATTTCGGCGATGCCGCCGGCGTTGTCGGTGATCGGGCCGTAGGCGTCCAGCGCCACGATCATGCCGGTCATCGACAGCATCGCGGTGGCGGCGATGGCAATGCCGTACAACCCGGCCAGCGAGTAGGAAGCCCAGATCGAGGCGCACACCGCCAGCACCGGCAATGCGGTCGCTTTCATCGAAACGCCGAGGCCGGCAATGATGTTGGTGGCATGGCCGGTCTGCGACGCTGCCGCGATGTGGCGCACCGGCGCATATTCGGTGGCGGTGTAGTACTCGGTGATGACCACCAGCGCCGCGGTCAGCACCAGGCCGACCAGCGAGGCGTAGAACAGGTTCATGGCGCCGATCGGGCTGTCGGCCATCATTTTCGTGGTGATGAAGTAGAAGGCGATCGCGGCGAGCACGCCGGAGACGATCACGCCCTTGTACAGCGCGTTCATGATCTTGCCGCCCTCGGAAGTCTTCACAAAGAAGGTGCCGACGATCGAAGCGATGATCGAAGCGCCGCCAAGAACCAGCGGATAGAGGATGCCGTTCGCGCCGACCGAATCCACCATCAGGCCGCCGAGCAGCATGGTGGCGACGATGGTGACCGCGTAGGTTTCGAACAGGTCGGCCGCCATGCCGGCGCAGTCGCCGACGTTGTCGCCGACGTTGTCTGCGATTACCGCGGGGTTGCGGGGGTCGTCTTCCGGAATGCCCGCTTCAACCTTGCCCACCAAGTCAGCGCCGACGTCGGCGCCCTTGGTAAAGATGCCGCCGCCAAGTCGCGCGAAGATCGAGATGAGCGATCCGCCGAAGGCCAGGCCCACCAGCGCGTGCAACGCCCTGGCTTCGCCTGCGGAAGGCAGGATAGCCGCGTAATAACCGGCCACGCCCAGCAGGCCCAGTCCCACCACCAGCATGCCGGTGATCGCGCCGCCGCGGAACGCCACGTTGAGCGCGGCATTGATGCCGTGATTTGCGGCCTCCGCAGTGCGCACGTTGGCGCGCACCGAGATGAACATGCCGATGTAACCGGTGGCGCCGGAGAGCACCGCGCCGACGATGAAGCCGACCGCGGTGTACCAGTCGAGCCCGAAGCCGAGCACGAAGAACAGCACCGCACCGACGATGGCGATGGTGGCGTACTGGCGATTCAAGTAGGCCTGGGCGCCCTGCTGTATGGCGCGCGCGATTTCCTGCATGCGCGCGTTGCCGGCAGGCCTGGCCAGTATCCACTTGATCGAGATCGCACCGTAAATGATCCCGATGATCGCGCACACCAGCGCGAAAATCAGTGCTGAAGACATGAGTCCCCCTTTAACTGTTTATCTGTTTATCCTGTTCAGGGTCGAATGACGGGCCGGCCCCTTGACCCTGGAATGAATGAACGCCGCATCGTTTCCCGCCGGCAATCCCGGGAAGGGGGGCGGCAGGTCGACGCGCGATTTTATCCGAATTTGCCCCGCAGATTGACTGTTTTGGAAGGGCGGCGGCGGGATCTAGGGAAGCTCTGACCAGGTTCCGCGACGCGCGTTGCGCCAGGTGCGGATGACTGCTAGGCGTCGCTTTGCAGTTGCGGCTGAAGCCCCAACAAGGAGCGTAACAACGCAGGCGCCGCACCTGGCACAACCCAATGACATTTCGACTCTTTAGAGGGACCGGGCGATTCGGGCCGATGACTGCGTCGGCTCCTCCTTATGTAGGCCGGCTACACG
>CAYNFN010000037.1:0-6416 GCA_964396485.1 uncultured Alcaligenaceae bacterium | reverse complement strand
ATGCATGCACTCGACGGAGACCTGGTCGAGCCGGCTTTTCGCCAGCGCCGGAAAAATCTCCTCGTACTGCCGCCACTGGCTGCCGAGCGACTTCTTCCAGTCGATATTGGCCTGGATGCCGTAGCCGTAGCAGATGTGCACCGCGGTCTTGCACTTCAAGCCTTCGATCGCCCGGTGCAGTGCTTCGATTCCCCAGCGCTTCACGTCGTCCATGTAGACGTTGAAGGCCGGCTCGTCGAACTGGATCACGTCCACGCCCTGCGCTTCGAGCGCGCGCGCCTCCTGGTTGAGAAGCTCGGCCAGTGCCATCGCCAGCTTCGCCTTGTCGCGGTAGTGCGAATCGGCGACGGTGTCGACCATGGTCATCGGCCCGGGCATGGTGATCTTGAGCTTCCTGGTGGTGTGCGCCCGCGCCACCTGCGCTTCCGTTTGGTGAACGCGGCCGCGCAACCGCACCGCCCCGACGACCACCGGCACCATGGCCTCGTAGCGGTTGTCGCGAATGCCCATCTTCACCTTGTGCTGGAAATCGAGACCTTCCACCGATTCGAGGAATCCGTGCACGAAGTGCTGCCGCGACTGCTCGCCGTCGCTGACGACATCGATCCCGGCATCTTCCTGCGCCTTGATCCAGACCAATGTCGCGTCGCGCTTGGCTTCGTCCAGCGCCTCGCCTGCAAGCTTCCACTGGGGCCACAGTTTTCCAGGCTCGGCTAGCCAGGATGGCTTCGGCAAGCTGCCCGCGATGGTCGTTTCGAACATGGGAGCGCAAAAACCGGTATTTGTCGGGGAACACATCATAATCCGGCGCGGGGGCCAGTGGGAGTCCGGCCGGATTTTGCACGCGAGCGTGCGATCGGCGAGAATCCCCGCTGCGCCAACCATTACTGCGGGGCCGACCATGCAAATACTGTTAAGGATCTCGCGCGCGATCGACGCGCTGAACGGAAGGATCGGACAAGCGCTCATCTGGCTGGTGCTTGCCATGGCGCTGGTGAGCTCGGGCAATGCCGTCTCCCGCTATTTGTTTAACCTGAGCTCGAATGCCTGGCTCGAGTTGCAGTGGTATCTGTTCGCGGCGGTATTCCTGCTGTGCGCCGGGTACACGCTGCTCAACGACGAGCACATCCGCATCGATGTGGTTTCGTCGCACCTTGCCCGCCGCGGCCAGGTGTGGATCGACATTTTCGGCACGGTATTCTTCCTGCTGCCCGTGTCGGTTTTCATCATGTGGCTGTCCTGGCCGGTGTTCGTGAATGCCTGGACCAGCCAGGAGATCTCCAGCAACGCCGGCGGCTTGATCCGCTGGCCGGCACGGCTGCTGGTCCCGCTGGGCTTCTTCCTGCTCAGTCTGCAGGGCCTCTCCGAGCTGATCAAACGGGTCGCTTTCCTGCGAGGACTGATCCCGGATCCTGGAGACAAGCAGGCGCACCCCGTCGTGCGGCACCGGACTGCCCCCGAGGACGCGGCGCTATGAGCCAGTTCGTCATCGCGAACATGGCGCCGCTGATGTTCTGCGCCCTGGTCGTTTTCCTGCTGCTCGGCTACCCGGTGGCGTTCGCGCTCGGTGCGGTCGGCATTTCCTTCGGCTTGCTCGGCGTGTACCTCGGCCTTTTGCAGCCGGCCCTTTTCCAGGCGCTGCCCGAGCGCATCTTCGGAATCATGGCCAACGACACCTTGCTCGCAGTGCCGTTCTTCACCTTCATGGGCCTGATCCTCGAGCGCAGCGGCATGGCGGAGGACCTGCTCGACACCGTCGGCCAACTGTTCGGGCCGGTGCGCGGCGGCCTCGCCTACGCCGTGGTTCTTGTGGGCGCGCTGCTCGCCGCGACCACCGGCGTGGTCGCTGCCTCGGTGATCTCGATGGGCCTGATCTCGCTTCCGATCATGCTGCGCTACGGCTACGATCGGCGCCTGGCGAGCGGCGTGATTGCCGCCTCGGGAACGCTGGCGCAGATCATTCCGCCGTCGCTGGTGCTGATCGTGCTCGCCGACCAGCTCGGCCGCTCCGTCGGCGACATGTACCGGGGCGCGATCTTTCCAGGGCTGGTGCTGACCGGCCTGTACCTTCTTTACGTGTTCGGGCAATCGTTCCTCTTCCCCGACGCGGCGCCCGCACTTCCCCGCGAGGCACGGACGCTGCGCGGCTTCAAGCTCCTGCGGCGCGTGATCTTCGTGCTGATCCCGCCGCTGGCGTTGATCTTCCTGGTGCTGGGGACCATCTTTCTGGGAATCGCGACACCGACCGAAGGCGGCGCCATGGGTGCCACGGGTGCGCTGGCCCTGGCGTTGATCAACCGGCGCCTGAGCTGGTCGCTGCTCAGGCAGGCGATGAACACGACGGCGAAGCTGTCCTCATTCGTGTTGTTCATCCTGGTAGGCTCGACCGTGTTCAGCCTGACGTTTCGCGCGGTCAACGGCGATCTGTGGGTCGAGCATCTCCTTACCGGCCTGCCGGGCGGCGCGGTCGGGTTCCTGATCGTGGTCAACGCACTGGTCTTCGTGCTCGCCTTCTTCCTTGATTTCTTCGAGCTGGCGTTCATCATCGTGCCGCTGCTCGGACCGGTCGCGGACAAGCTCGGCATCGATCTCATCTGGTTCGGCGTGTTACTCGGCGTGAACATGCAGACCTCGTTCATGCACCCGCCGTTCGGTTTCGCGCTTTTCTACCTGCGCAGCGTGGCGCCGGCAAAAGCGTACCTCGACAAGATCACGGGCAAGAGTATTGCCCCTGTCACGACCGGTCAGATCTACTGGGGTGCCGTACCTTTCGTCGTCATCCAGGTCATCATGGTCGGAATCGTCATTGCGTTCCCGGGCTTGGTAACCGGCAATCTGGACAAGGGCACGGTTGACCCGTCCAGGATCGAGATCGAGATGCCTGCGGTGGACCACGATCGCGAGCAGACGGAACGCGACGCCGACCTCCCCGACTTCGGCGCACCCAAACCTCGCGACGCAGATGCCGTGAAATAGGCCCGGCTACTTCCCGACTCCAAGCTTGGAGTAGAACACGTAGTTGTCGTAGGTAGACTCGGCGACACGGAACCACAGGAACTGCTCGTCGCGGAATTTCTTCCATTCCGGATAGATCCGCTTCCAGTGCGCGCTCTTCGCGTTGAGCTCGTCGTAGAGTTCGTATGTGGCCTTCTCGCACGCTTCCATCACGGCCTTCGGGAAGGGGCGCAGCTTGGTGCCGCTGGCGACCAGCCGGCGCAATGCAGGGGGATTCTGCGCATCGTACTTCGCCGGCATCCAGGCGCTCGCTTCTCCGCAGGCCGCCGCCAGCGCCGCCTGGTAGGCCTTGGGCAACTCGTTCCACTTCTTCTCGTTCACGAGCACGATCCCCATCGTGCCCCCTTCCCACCATCCGGGGTAGTAGTAATACTGGGCGACCTTATTGAAGCCAAGCTTCTCGTCGTCGTAGGGACCGACCCACTCGGCGGCGTCGATAGTGCCCTTTTCCAGCGCGGGATAAATGTCCGGCCCGGCGATCATCTGAGGCACCGCGCCCAGCTTCGCGAGCACGAGGCCGGCCATGCCGCCCATGCGAATCTTCAACCCCTTCAAGTCGGCGACCGACTTGATCTCCTTGCGAAACCAGCCGCCCATTTGACATCCCGTGCTGCCGGCGAGAATGGCAATACAGCCGTACTCCTTGAACAGCGGTGCCATCGCCTCGGCGCCGCCGCCGAAGTGCCACCAAGAAAAGCTTTGGCGCTGATTCGGGCCAAACGGCACCGAGGTGGCCAAGGCAAAGGCCGGATCTTTCCCGAAATAGTAGTACGTCGCGGTATGGCCCATCTCCACGGTACCTGCCTGCACGGCATCGAGCACTTGCAGCGCCGGAACGATTTCGCCGGCGGCAAAAGTGCGGATCTGAAACTTGCCGTCGGTTATCTCGGCTACGCGTCTGGCAATCAGCTCCGCGCCACCGAACAGGGTGTCGAGGCTCTTGGGCCAGCTCGCCGCCATCCGCCATTGAATGCTCGGCTGCGACTGGGCAATGGCCGGCGCTGCAACACTGCCGGCGGCAACACCCAGAGCCGCCTTCTTGAGAAAGGATCTGCGCTTCATTCGTGTCCCCCTTACAGTTGAGTAGTAGCCGTTCGCATTCGACGCATGCGTCCCGCGAATCATCACCAAAGGCGATGGGACTGCAATGCGATTCTAGTTCCAGTTGGCCAGGACGCGCACGCGATCGTTGTTTTCGTCGTTCCCCGAATATAATCCGGTTTCCTCAACGCTTTCCAGGAGAATCGAGTCCATGTCATTCAGTTGGGATCTGCCCTACCCTTCGCAACGCAGCCCGCTGCTTGCCAGGAACATCGTCGCGGCTTCTCAACCCCTGGCCGCGCAGGCGGGACTGCGCATGCTGCTCAAGGGCGGCAATGCGGTTGACGCCGCCGTTGCCACCGCCATCACGCTCACCGTGGTGGAACCCACGATGAACGGCATCGGCAGCGACGCCTTTGCGCTGGTATGGGCCGAAGGCAAACTGCACGGGCTGAACGCCTCCGGCCGCGCCCCGGCCGCCTGGACTGCGGCACGGTTTGCCGGGCGCGACACGATGCCGACGGAAGGGTGGGACACGGTAACCGTTCCCGGCGCCGTTTCCGGCTGGGTTGCTCTGTCACAACGTTTCGGGCGTTTGCCGTTCGCGGATCTGTTCGAGCCGGCTGTCGAATACGCCGAGCGGGGTTACCTTGTTTCTCCCGTGGTCGCAAGGCAATGGGCCGACGCGCTCGACCGACTTCGCAATCAACCGACTTTCCCCGAATCCTTCATGCCGGGTGGCCGCGCGCCCGGACCCGGTGAACTGTTCCGCTTCCCCGATCAGGGAAAGACGCTGAGCCGTATCGCGCAAACCAAAGGCGAAGCGTTTTATCGCGGAGATCTGGCCGGGAAAATCGCGACGGCCAGCGCTTCTCAAGGGGGCGCGATGACCGCCGCCGATCTTGCCGCCCATCGGCCAGATTGGGTTGAACCCATCGATGTCGCCTATCAAGGCCACAACCTGCACGAGATCCCTCCCAACGGGCAAGGCATCGCAGCGTTGATGGCGCTGGGTATGCTGCGCGATTGGAACCTGGCGAATCACCCGGTGGACTCGGTCGACAGCTTTCATCTGCAGATCGAGGCGATGAAGCTGGCCTTCGCCGACGTCTATCGCTACGTTTCCGATCCCGCCACCATGAAAGTGAAAGCTAGCGATCTGCTGAACCCCGATTACCTTCGTCAACGCGCCCACCTCATCAACCCCAGGCGCGCCACCGATTTTGGCCCGGGAACGCTCACCAGCTCCGACACCGTCTATCTCACTGCCGCGGACGCAGGGGGCATGATGGTCTCCTATATTCAATCCAACTACATGGGCTTCGGTTCGGGCGTCGTCGTTCCGGGAACCGGCATCAGTCTGCAGAATCGTGGCGCGTGTTTTACTCTGCAGCCGGGTCATCCCAACCAGGTCGGCGGAGGAAAGCGTCCGTTCCACACCATCATTCCCGCTTTCATGACGCGGGAAGGAAAGCCCCTGATGAGCTTCGGCGTGATGGGTGGGGATATGCAACCCCAGGCTCATCTGCAGATGACGGTGCGCATGCTCGACTACCGCCAGAACCCGCAGGCCGCTACCGACGCACCGCGCTGGAAAGTCAGCAAGAGCGGCGAAGTGCTTCTGGAACCCAGCTTTCCAACTGCGGTCGTCGAGGGTTTGCGCGATCGCGGCCATGTTGCGCGCGTTTCCAAAAGGGGCGAGGTCGAAATCGGAAGCTATGGCAGCGCGCAACTCATCTATCGCGTCGAAGGCGGCTACGTGGCCGGATCGGAAGGGCGAAGAGACGGACAAGCGGTGGGATATTGATCAGATATCATTCGCAGATGCCGGCCGGCGGCCGCGGTCTGCGGCAATTCAAGAAGTCCGTGGGTCAGTGCCTCGAGGCGAACTGAACACGCCGCGACCGGGAGAAAGAAATGGATCTCAAACTGCAGGACAAATCGGCGCTGGTCTCGGGTTCCACCAAGGGTATCGGCCTTGCGGTCGCAACATTGCTTGCCGCCGAGGGTGCGCGAGTCATCGTCAACGGCCGCACGGAGGCTGCGGTGAGCGAGGCAATGGCGGAGATCCGCAGCACAGCCCCAAAAGCGAAGCTTGACGGATTCGCGGGAGACCTTTCGACAGCGGAGCCGACTGCCGCGATGGTCCGCCGCTTTCCGGCGGTGGACATCCTGGTGAACAACCTCGGCATTTTCGAGCGCAAGCCTTTCGAGCAGATTGCCGACGAGGACTGGCAGCGATTCTTCGACATCAACGTGATGAGCGGCGTGCGGCTGTCGCGAGCCTATCTTCCCGGAATGAAGGCGCGCAACTGGGGGCGCATCGTGTTCATCAGCAGCGAGAGTGGAATGCAGATTCC
>CAYNFN010000036.1:0-12293 GCA_964396485.1 uncultured Alcaligenaceae bacterium | reverse complement strand
GTGCAGCTTGGCGTGATTCTCGAGGTAGTCGCCGAACGGCTGCTTGAGGCTCCAGTCTCCCCGACGGGTCCGGATGTCATCAGCCGGATTCCTGCCGTCGGCGATCGCCCCGTTGATCTTAGCGACCTCCTTGCGGGCCAGATTCGTAGCGACGCCAAGATAGGCCGTAAATAGGCGTCTGTAAAGGCCGGTGTAAGCTCAGGTCATTTGGTTAGAGTGCCGCCCACATTTCGGTGATCGCTTCTGGGCTTAGCAGATCAGAGCAGATCAGGGTCAGGTTTGCGATTTTGTGATTTGTCTAAGAACTGTAGTGGGGTCAGGCTGACCAGAATCTTGCTTTCCCGTGACCATCCGCATCCGAGGCGTGCAACGGGCCGCTCGCAGAGTCCGCGCCGGTCCGTCAGCGCCCGAGCAGCGAGTCGATCAGCTTCTGATCGGCCGCATCCACCGAGGTCAGCCGGATGCGCACCGTGTGGCCGTCGGGCTGCGTGGTCACACCGACGACCTTGCCGTAAACATCGCCGGACTCCTGGTCGCTGTGGGGATCGCGGAGCCGGAGCTTTACGTTGGTCAGCACCGAGACCTCAACTTCGAGGCGGGCGTCGATCGACCGCGCGCTCAACTAGTGCGCGGTCCCGGCGAATTCACCGGCCACCCGCTTGTCCTCCATCACCCAACCGCGCAGCGGCAGCGTCAGATCGACGAGCAGATCCTCGGCGTCGGCCAGTCGCTGCGCAACGCGTCCGCGCAGGCCGGACAGCTCGTAGAGCGCCACCGGCTGTTCGATGCCTTTGAGCTCGGCATGAACCGGGAGCGCGAGAAAGCACAAGAGCACTTCACGACCGCCACCACGATGTATCGCGGAATGGACATGCGCTTCTGGCTGGACCAGACGGAGACAGCGCTGGGGCCGTCCCCCGGCAACCTACCCTGAACCGAGTCCAGCCAGGCAGAGCGGGTCCGGTATCTCCACACGAGACTCGTGAGGTCGCTGGCTGCACGATGTTCACGGGAAGACCATACCTGCTCACACCCCCGGTCGACCAAGCGAGCGTAGTCGGTTACACTGTATACCGTGTATTACAACGTACACGGAAAGGGATTAGATGAGCGTTACCAGTGTGCGGCTCTCGCCCGAGGTCGAAGAAAAGCTCGCGGCCGTCGCGGATCGGGCTCGCCGGACAAAGTCCTGGCTTATCAACGAGGCCGTGAAGAATTACCTTGAGCGATTGGGCGAGGACGAGAAGCGCTGGAGCGAGACGCTTGAGGCGCTCGCGTCGGTGCGGGCAGGCCGCCTTGTCGACGGTGACGAGATGCTCGAATGGATTAGCTCCTGGGGTAAGAAGACCGAGAAGAAGCCACCGCGGTGAAGCTTGCCTTCTCGCGCGAAGCGCGAGGTGATCTCGTGCGACTGCGGGCCTTCATTGCGAAGCACAACCCGGCGGCAGCGGAGCGGCTGGCGCGCCGCCTCATCCAAGGGATCGAGCGCCTCTTGCGAAACTCTCGCCTCGGTCGGCGTGTGACAGTCGCACCCGACCAGATGGCTCCGGAGGAGATCCGCGATTGGGTGGTCGGAGAGTACGTTGTCCGCTATCTAATCGCGGACGAAAGGATCGTCGTGCTCCGAGTGTGGCACGGTAAAGAACAACGGGCCTAACCTGGACAATTCATGAAGACGCCCCCGTCTGCGGATAATCGCGGGCGTGCCGCGTCCTGGGGCAAGCGCTCGCTCAGTACAGCTCGTCGCGTCGGGCTACTCGGGCGCTGGCGGCCGATTTCCGGCCATTTGCGGCATGCCTGCCTTGCCGATAGAGTGTTCTATCGGCTGCGGCCGTCGAGCCGCAACTGCCTCGGAACTCGGCTCGCCATCATCCCGAGTCCCTCATGAATTATCCAGGCTAAGGTCGGGCACGGCCTTCCGTCACTCGCCCCGCGTGCGCGCAGGACACGCCGGTACGCGCAGCACTCATCGGGTCACCGATTAGCCGCCTCCGGTCAAGGGCAGATTAGGGTCAGGTTTGTGGCAGATTAGTGCAGATTAGGGTCAGGTTTGCGATTTTGTGATTTGTCCGGAGGAAACGAGGGCGAAGCTTGGTATGTTGCAAAAATAATGCACTCTACCAAGCTCTCCGTGGTTCGTAAGCCTTAACGACAGGATATGGTCAAGCAGCGGCCGTCGAGATGCGATCGCAATGTAAGGCATCGCGGCGATTGCGCAGTTCAAAAAAAGAATACAATGCATCGCATTTGCAATGCAAATCGGGCTATCCATGAAAACCGCCACTATCCCATCGCTTCGAGTGTCCGCGGAGCTTCGCAAACAAGCCGAAGGTGTCCTTGAGCAGGGAGAGTCTCTCTCCGGCTTCGTGCTTGATGCGCTGACTCGGAGCATCGAGTACCGCAAGTCTCGACAAGCATTCATTGAGCGAGGCCTGTCGAGCGCCGCGCGAGCGAAGAAGACCGGCAAATACGTCCCAGCCGACAAAGTGGTCGGGAAGCTTGCGCGCAAACTAGTCAAAGCGAAGCAACGCACGGCTTGATTCGGTGAAACGCTACGAGGTTCGCTTCACGCCGGAGGCGGAAGACGATTTGTTGCGGCTTTATGACTTCCTGCTGGAAAAGGACGTGACTGCGGCAGAACACGCCCTCGAGGCAATCAAAGAGGCAATTGATTTACTTCGTTTCTCGCCGTTCACCTGCCGTAAGGCGCTACCCGACAATTCGTTCCTGAGAGAACTCATCATTCCTTTTGGCTCCGCGGGATACGTAGCATTGTTTGAAGTCGCGCCTGGCAGCACGATAAACATCCTCGCCGTACGGCACCAGCGGGAGGAAGATTACCAATGAGGTCGTTGGCGGTCTCCGCATTGCAGATCAGCACAAGAACAGCGTCAGGTTTGAGATTTTGTGATTTGTCTAAGAACGAGTGGGGTCAAGCTGACCAAGATCTTCGTTTCCAGTGACCACCCGGATCCGACGCGTGCGAGGCGCCGCTCGGAGTGTCCGCGCCGGTCCGTCAGCGCCCGAGCAGCGAGTCGATCAGCTTCTGATCGGCCGCGTCCACCGAGGTCAGCCGGATGCGCACCGTGTGGCCGTCGGGCTGCGTGGTCACACTGACGACCTTGCCGTAGACATCCCCGGACTCCTGGCCGCTGCGGGGATCGCGGAGCCGGAGCTTTACGTTGGTCAGCACCGAGACCTCAACTTCGAGGCGGGCGTCGATCGACCGCGCGCTCAACCGGTGCGCGGTCCCCGCGAATTCACCGGCCACCCGCTTGTCTTCCATCACCCAACCATGCAGCGGCAGCGTCACGTCAACGAGCAGATCCTCGGCGTCGGCCAGTCGCTGCGCAAAGCGTCCGCGCAGGCCGCGCAGCTCGTAGAGCGCCACCGGCTCCTCGCTGCCCTTGAGGTCGGCGTGAACCGGATCGGCCACGTCGGCGAGGTCGCGGATTCGCTCGAGCGTCTGGGCGGTCACAAAGATCTGTCCGCCGACTGTGCACCCTTCAACGCGGGCGGCGAGGTTGACCGCGGCGCCGACAACCGCGTACTTGGCGCGCTGCTCGGAGCCGATGTTGCCCACGACCACTTCGCCGGTGTGCACGCCGATTCCCATTTCGAAGCGCGGACGCCCGCTCTCGGCGTTGTCGCGGTTGATCTGCGCCATTGCACGCTGCATCGCGAGCGCAGCCGCCGCCGCGCGCTCTGCGTGGTCTTCGTGATCAAGCGGTGCCCCAAAGACGGCAAAGATGGCGTCGCCGATGAACTCGTTGATGGTCCCACCGTGCTCGATGATCAGGTCGGCCATCCGTCCGAGGTAGTCGTTCAGGACCTCCATGACCAACGCCGGATCGCCGTGTTCGGCAAAGCGGGTGTAGCCGCGAAGATCGGACATGAGCACAGTGACCTCGCGCTTGTGGCCGCCGAGCCGAAGGCCCTCGGGCGATTCCAGGAGCGTCTTTGCCACTTCGGGGGAGACATAGCGGCCGAAGGCGTTGCGGATGAAGTCCCGCTGGCGCAGACCGCCCAGCATCTGGTTGAAAGCGCGCGTGAGCTGGCCCACCTCGTCGCGTGAGCGTACCGGGAGTTCCTCGGAGAGGTCGCCTGCGGCGACACGTGCCACTCCCCGGGTGAGCGCACTGATCGGGCGGGTCAGCCTGCGCGCAAATAGCAAGCCGAAGAGCAGCGCGGCGACGGTGCCGGCAGCGGAAGCCTGCAGGATTGCGGTATCGACGTCGCGCAGGCGGTCGAAGTAGAGGTCGACGGAATAATCCACGGCCAGGACGGCGGTCGTCGTCCCTCTCGCGTCGACGATCGGCGCAAAGGCGGTGATCCACGCTCCCGTGGAGGTGTGGTACATGCGCGTGTAGCGCGCCACGCCGTCGTCGAATATCCACACCAGGGGCTCGAGCAGCTCGGGTGCGAGCGCAACCGGGTCGCCCGGATGGCCGGCGCCGTCGCTGTCCACCACAAGCCGGGCCTGCCGCTGCGCAGTGTCGAGCTGCGCGAGCGTGCGGATCGGGGTGGTCAGGAACACCTCGTTGCGCATTGCGTTGAGGGTCCGGCGCAGGCTGGCGTAGGCTTTGGACTCGCGCACGCGCGTGCGCTGGACCTCGGCATGCAGCCGTGGGTCTACCAGGAGACCGCCCAAGCGCGCGATGTTCAGAAGCTGCGTGCCGATCGTGTCCTCTACCTCGCGCTTCTGCCGCTCGTGCACAAGAGCGCCAACGAGTCCGACCGTGAGCAGCGTCAGGAGCGCGAAGACAGCCGCGAGCTTGACGTCGAGGCGCTGCCAGAACCGCAGGGCCGGAGCCTCCGGCTCCGGGGGGCTGGTCGCGCCAGGGGGGCTCACGGTACCGGCTGCATCGGCGTCCCCGGCGCGCGCCGGGATCGAGGGCGAGCGGCCGGTCGAGCTATCACGGTCCCGCTGCATGCGTGGAGGGACTGGGCGCGCCGATTGACGTGACGATCCCGTCGGCGAGAAGCTGTTGCAGGATCAGGGCAAAGTCCATTTCGGGATCGGCGCGCTGCGCCGCCTCGGCGGCGTGCTCCAGGGAACCGCCGCGTGCGAGCGCCGACCGCAGGGCATACGAGGCGGCGTCGAGCGAGCGGAAGACCACGTCTTCGCCGAGACGCCGCACCTCGATCTGGGCGCCGCCTGCGTCCAGGCTCACGGTCGCGTTGGGGTCGGCGTCCGGCTGGTTGGCTCGCCAGATCCGGTCCACCGGCCAGGGCGACGAGAGGAACGACATGGAAGGATGGAGCGCGAGCGTGACGCCGCCGATCCGGCCGGCGGGGAATTCGACGAGTCGCGCTGCGTCGAGGGCGGGTACATCATCGGCGTGCAGCGCCCGGTTGATGGCCCACTCGAGCCGTGCCACATCCGGCAGGTACTCGAGGTGCTGGCAGGGGCCGAACGCGCGCAGGAATTCGGAAAACGACTCACCGTATTCGAACAAACACGGGACCGCGGGCGGATGCGCGGGGATGTACTGGTCGGCCGCGTAGCGGAAGAAACGCTCGTCGACGAGCCGGCACACTACGGGGTAGGTTGCTTTGAGCGCGTCGGTCAGCGTGACGAGCACGTGGTTGCGGTAGACGCGAAGCCGCGCGGCGGGCGCCAGGCCGTCGGGCGCGATCAGGTCGAGGAGCGCGTCCTGCGCATCGCCGAGCAGGGCGCGGCCGAAGCTCGACTCGAGTTCACGCAGCGACGGCATCACGCGCTCGCCTGCGCGTTGCGTCCAGGTAGCGCTGGGCTGCCGCCGCCTCGTCGAGTAGCACCGCCAGGTCGGGCAAATTCGTGTCCCACTCGACCAGCGTCGGGACCGGCCCGCAGCGCTCGAGCGCGTGGGCGTAGAGTTTCCAGACCGGCCCGGCGACGCGCGAGCCGTGGTCGTCAATCAGGATCGTCCTGCCGTCGGCGTCGTTCGTAGAATGCCCGGCCAGATGGATCTCGCCGACCGCGTCCGCCGACAGCGCGTCGAGATAGGCGTGGGAGTCCTCCTCGAAATTGCGGCAACTCACGTACACGTTATTGACGTCCAGCAGGACGCCGCAGCCGGTGCGCCGGGCGAGTTCGCCGAGGAATGCCGGCTCGGGGATCGGCGAGTGCCTGAAGCGAAGGTAACGAGCGGGGTTCTCGACGAGAATCCTGCGGCCGAGTGCCTCCTGTGCTCGTGCAACACGACTGCACATCGTGTCCAGGCTCTCTTCATCGTAAGGGAGCGGCAGCAGATGGTTGAAATACGCACCGTCCACCGCGCTCCACGCCAGGTGCTCGGAGACGAACATGGGTTCGAGTCGCGCCACCAGGCTCGCCAGGCGTGCCAGATGGCGCGGGTCCAGCGGGTCCGATCCGCCCAGCGACAGCCCGACACCGTGCAGCGAGAAAGGATAGTCGCACCGCAGCCGCTCGAGCGCCGCGAGCGCCGGCCCGCCACCCATGTAGTTCTCCGCATGAACCTCGAGAAAGGCGACGGCCGGGCGGTTGGCCAGGATCTCGGCGATGTGCGGCGTACGCAGCCCGATCCCGGCGCCTGTCGCGCCGGCCGGCGAGCGATCGTCGTGCCCAATCATCTCCACTCGTCCTTCCCGATCGGGCGCTCTGCTCAGTTCGACCTGGGCTGAAGGCCGCCTCCGACCAACTTGGTGCACGCGCCGACCGGCATGTAGACCCAGGCGTCGGCCTGGGCGTCCCGCTTCGAGGTTGTGGCGCAGGCCGAGATCGCGGTTTGGCAATCGTTCCTGCCGGCCTTCGCGATGCCGAAGCACTTTTCGGCGGTGAAGGCAGGCTTGGGTGCCGGACCGCCCAAGGCAGTCGCCGGTAGGGTGAGGGCCGCGGCGACGGCAGACGCGATGAGAGCGCTCGACTTTTTCACGATGCTTCTCCTTCCCTTGACGGATACCAAATCTAACCATACCACACGTGCCGGCATTGCTCTGCGCGGACCCGCGGAGGCGCTGGCGTTGGCTCGGCGGAGTTGGCCCGAGCCGTGAGACGCCCGCCGGTGGCTGTGCTCCGCCTCAAAGCTGCGATGTCAATGCTCTGCGAGAACGAATGGTGTCAGACTGACCCGCATTTTCTCCTGGAGAGCGATGATCAGATCGGGACAGCACCCATTTCACACAAAACACCGCCCGCATCAACAACTTTCTCGCATCTTTCCTTCGCCTGCCATCGCGTACCCTTCAAGGGCACCCGTCGAGCGCACCCCACAAGGGCACCCGTCGAGCGGGTATTGAAAAGAAGGTATTGAAGGGAAGGTATTGAAAAGAAGGGATTGAAATGAAACCTTTGCGTTGAACGCGTCCATTTGTCTCTCCTCTGTGGCCTCTGTAGCAAAAAAGTCTTTATCTGCGAAGCACGATGGCGAAGACGTAATCGTCTTTTGGGTGGGACAGGCGGCCGTAAATGGGAAAAAAGGCCGCCGCGTTGACTCTCAAAATAACGGGCCGCGGACGGTTAAACAAGCCCTGCCCCGCAGCCAGGGCCATCAGAGTGTTCTGTTATCCTTGTCCTGCCAGCATGCAGTATTGTGGAGGCCCTGACACGATGACCATTTATCACGGCGCGCGTCCTTACTGGACTTCTCTCCGGCTCTCGCCGGTGTTGCTGATTGCGGTACTGGCCGGCTGCGCCGGCTCGCCGGAAGTCGCAGAGGCGCCGGCGACGCGGGCCAGCAACGAGACGGCGCGCAAGGCTGTCGCCGTTGCACGCGAGATGATCGGCACGCCTTATCGCTACGGTGGCGACACGCCGGCCGGATTCGACTGCAGCGGGCTGGTGCGCTACAGCTACGGCCGCGCCGGCGTCGGCGTGCCGCGCGCCACCCCGGCGCAGCGCAATGCCACCACGCTGATTTCGGTCCGCAGCCTGCGCCCGGGCGACCTGCTGTTTTTCGATCAGGAAGGAAAGAAAGCCTCGCATGTGGGCATCTATCTCGGCGACGGCCGCTTCGTCCATGCGCCTTCCACCGGCGGGCGCGTGCGCACCGACAGCCTCAGCGCCGATTACTGGAAGAAGCACTTCGTCGAAGCCCGCCGGATCTAGAAGTAAATCTCACGACGAAGGGACATAGAAAAGGGCCAAACGCGTTCAACGCAAAGTACGCAAAGGTACGCGAAGGAAATCAACAAGAAATCACGGAACATTCTTGGGTATCCTTTTAGGTATTCCTTTGCGTACTTTTCTTTTCTCCTTTGCGACCTTTGCGTCAACGCTTTTGAATCGGTTCTTTGCCTTTTCTTAAGGGGGCGTAATGAAGAATAAATTGTCCGGCACAGCAGTTGCCCTTCTCGCCGCTGCCTCGATGTCGCAGGGCATCGCTGCGGGGCCCGCCCACGTGGACATCACCTGGATGTCCATCGCCAACATCCACTACGAACTTGGTCGGTTGCGAATTCTCACCGACGGTTATATCAGCCGCATCCCGGAACGCGAGTTCCACGGTGGCGGCGGCGGATATGCCTACACCCGCCATCCCTGGAAGCCCGACGTCGAAGCGGTGTCCCGCGTGCTCGACGCGATTGGCGGGGCCGGCGAGGTCAATCTGCTGCTCACCGGCCACAGCCACTGGGACCACTCTTTCGATACGGCGACGTGGTCGAAATTGACCGATGCCCCGATCATCGGCTCGATCACCACGTGTTTCGAGGTGATGGCCGAAAACATACCGGCGGAGCGCTGCACGCCGGTGTACGGGCAGGAGAAAATTTCCCTGGGCGAAGGGGTGACGCTGCGCGTGGTGCGCTGGAATCACAGCGGCGATCCGGCGAAGAACTGGGAGCAGCACGACCCGGTCGAGCTCGACGCGGTTCCCCGCCCCGATCCGGCAACCGGCGGATTGCGCGCCGGCGTCGCGGAAGACTTCCCTAATGGCGGCGGCAATCGCGGCTTCTTATTTACCGTCGACGGTCCGCAAGGCCGTTTCGGTTGGTTCTATCAGAATTCGGCCAGCCCGGTGGACCTGCACGTTCCGATCGTCATCAATGGAGTGGATTACGGCGCGCCGATCGACAACCTCAGGATCGCGATGAAGGACGCGGGATTGCAGTCGGTGGATCTTTGGATCGGCACCGGCGGGGTGCCGATCGCGCAACTGGTGGCGCCGGTGATCAGGCCCAAGGCCTACATCCCGATCCACTGGGACGGCCTGTGGGAACCCTTCGAATCCGGCATGCCCTGGCCGTTTTCCGACGCCGCGCTCGAGGAGTTTCTCGCGAAGTCCGGGGTGAAGCTGCTCAAGCCCGGCCAGTACATGGACAGGTGGCGGCTGGACCGTTCAGGCATCCGGCCGTTGGCCAACACCCGCGCCAAGCGGGCGCTCGGGTTCCCCGAAGTCCAGCCCTTCCCGCGCTAGCTCTCAGACACATTACCGAAAAACAAGTCGCTCACCACGGAGGACGCGGAGGACACGGAGGAAAGGCAAGAAAAAACATGCTGGGGTTAGAACCCTGCATTGGCTGATGATCCGTCGCAGTGAAAGTTGGCGGCACAGATTCGCGAACTGTCACCCCGCCTGTAACTCAAATTTGCTTTCCTCGTTTTTGTTTTTCCTCCGTGTCCTCCGCGTCCTCCGTGTTGAGAGTTGCCTTTCGCCCGATGTCAGCCGCTATTTGCCGAAAATACGCTCGGCGTTGCGAAAGGCGATGTTTTCCGCCACTTCCCGGGGCAGCTGCGCGAGCCAGCCCCTGGCCTGCTCCGCCAGCGCGACGGCCTCACCCCAGCGCGGCGGTATCCAGGTATCGCTGCCGTAGATGAAGCGGTCGGGATACTTCAAAAACAAGGCCCTCCACTGCGGATCCAGCGCGCCGCTGCCCGCCACGACATCGCGATAGGAAAGATCCGCCCACAGCGCCGGATAACGCGCGAGCCAGCGATCTATGGTCTCCGGCGGCGTGCTCATTCCCGCGTGCGCCCAGACGATGCGCGCCCCGGGATTAAACGAAAAGAGCTTTTCGATCGCGGCAGCATCCGAATGCGCGTGCAGCCACAGTTTGCGGGCCACGGCGATATCCACGATCTTGCGGATTACCGGTGTTTCGGCTTCATCCCCGTCAAGATGGAACTCGCCGATGCCGCGATAAATGCCACGCTTGAGTTCCTCCTCAATGAAGGTCACGGTTTCGGGGTCGCGGTACCAGCTCGCGCGCTCCACCGCCCAAGTCTCGAAATCGCGGGTCTTGCGATAAGGCCGCAGTTCGGGAATGAAGCGCTCCGGATACAGCTTGTGGAGCTGGATGGTGCCGTCGTTCGGAGTGCTGGACAGCAGCGCCCGGCCGATTCCGGCCTCATCCAGGATCGCGATCGCTTTCTCCGGCGGATACTGTTGCGGCGAACCGACGCTGTAGTGGATATGCCCGTCGAACAGCCGCAGCCTGTCCTGTGCCCCCGACCCAATTGGCAGCAGCGCGAGGGCCGCCACCAATAACACTCCGGCCAGACCGTACCAGCACCGGCGCCTTTGCACATGCATCGTTCGTCCTCCCGAAGCGGCTGCAGGGACTGCAAGCCTACACCGTGCCAATCCCCGCGAACAACACTGGGAATTGTGATCGCCGCGGCCTACCATGACGGCGGGCAGGGGCTGATGCGGTGCGTGCCTCGGCACCAGACAACCTACGAAAGGACAAACAATGAGCCTGATTTCCGAGTTCAAGGAGTTCGCGATCAAGGGCAACATGATCGACATGGCGGTCGGCATCATCATCGGCGCCGCGTTTGGCAAAGTGGTGGACTCGCTGGTGAAGGACATCATCATGCCGCCGATCGGCATGCTGCTGGGCGGGGTGGATTTCCGGCAACTGTACGTCAATCTCGGATCCGCGACCTATGAGACGCTGGAGGCGGCGCAGGCAGCCGGTGCGCCGTTGTTGAAGTACGGCGCCTTCATCAGCACGCTGGTGGATTTCCTGATCGTGG
Organism: uncultured Alcaligenaceae bacterium; assembly: GCA_964396485.1. GTDB lineage: Bacteria > Pseudomonadota > Gammaproteobacteria > Burkholderiales > JACQAP01 > JACQAP01. The sequence continues at coordinate 1,372 of CAYNFN010000036.1, read as the reverse complement.
CGTGGGCAATCTTCATTGCCGTCAAGGCAATGAACCGGATGCGTACTTTCGGAGTCAAACCGCAGGTATAGCTTGCGGCAACGAGCTGCCAGTCAACCGGTTGCCTGGCGGCGCGTTTCACGCCGGTTTTACTCCCGGGCCGGCGTGGTTGGCATGATCCCGTAATCCGAGAAAATCGAGAACTCCGGCGCGCCGGGCTGGTCTGAAGTGTCGTGAATTTCAGATTCGCACAACGAGGGCGTTCCGCCCGCGTTGCATTTCAGGAGGCGACGATGCTTACCATCAAGACTGTTAGACGGGTTGCCATCGCCGGGGTTCTCCCGGTGCTGATCGCAGCTTATTACGCCGTTGCCTTGCCGGGCACGCTGCCCGCCCATGCCGGCGCGCAGAACGGCGCAACGCAGAACACCGCGGCGGCAACACAGATTATGCTCCCCGATTTCACCCGGATCGTCGAACAGAACGGTCCGGCGGTGGTCAACGTCAGCGTGTTGCGTAAAACTCCGGCCGGCGTTCAAGCGCCGTCCCAGGGCATCCCGGAAGACGACCCGATGTTCGAGTACTTCCGCCGCTTCGGGCCGCCCCAGCAGCAAGGGCAACAACCGATGCAACGCGGCCAGGGCTCCGGTTTCATCGTCAGCGCCGACGGCGTCATTCTCACCAACGCCCACGTGGCCGCCGACGCCGCCGACATCGTCGTCAAACTCATCGACAAGCGCGAGTTCGACGCCAAGGTCATCGGGGTGGATCGGCGCTCCGACATCGCGGTGCTGAAGATCGAGGCGCAGAATCTGCCGGTCGTGAACATCGGCGACCCCGCACACGTCAAGGTGGGCGAGTGGGTTGCGGCCATCGGTTCGCCGTTCGGCCTGGAGAACACGGTCACCGCGGGCATCGTCAGCGCCAAGGCGCGCGTGTTGCCGGACGAGAACTATGTGCCGTTTATCCAGACCGACGTTGCGGTCAACCCCGGCAATTCCGGCGGTCCGTTGTTCAACATGAACGGCGAAGTGATCGGCATCAACTCGCAGATCTTCAGCCGCACCGGTGGTTACATGGGGTTGTCCTTCGCCATCCCGATCGACGTGGCGATGAACATCAAGGATCAATTGTTACAGAATGGCAAGGTCACGCGCGGCCGCATCGGCGTGCAGATCCAGGAAGTCAATCAGGCGCTGGCCAATTCCTTCGGCCTGCCCAAACCGCAGGGCGCACTGGTTAGCGCGGTGGAGCCGGGCAGTCCCGCCGACAAAGCCGGATTGAAATCTGGCGACGTGGTGCTGGGCGTCAACGGCAAGGAAATCGACCAGTTGTCAGAGCTGACGAGCGCGATCGCCGGCATCAAGCCGGGCACCAATGCACGCCTTCAGGT
>CAYNFN010000035.1:0-7660 GCA_964396485.1 uncultured Alcaligenaceae bacterium | reverse complement strand
CCATGCCCTGGAGGCGGCCGGCATGGACGTGCGCGAGACCGACCTCGGCGAATACATCATCCAGCAGTTCGGCGAAACGCCGTCGCACATCATCGCGCCGGCGGTGCACAAGTCCAAGGACGACATCGCCGACCTGTTCGCCGAGAAGCACAAGCGCCCGCGGCTCACCGAAATCGCGGCGCTGACTCACGAAGCGCGCGAGATCCTGCGCCCCCACTTTCTGGACGCAGACATGGGCATTACCGGCGCCAACTTCCTGGTGGCTGAGACCGGCTCCACCATGATCGTCACCAACGAGGGCAATGGGCGCATGACCACCACCATGCCCCGAGTTCATGTGGCGATCGCCGGGATCGAGAAGATCATCGCCACGCTGGAGGACGCGTCGCTGATGCTGCGGCTGCTGACCCGCTCCGCGACCGGACAGTCGATCAGCAACTACCTTTCGTACACCACCGGGCCGAAGCGCCCGGGCGACAAAGACGGACCCGGCGAATTCCACGTCATCATCGTCGACGCCGGGCGCACCAGGATACTTGGCTCCGAGATCCGCGAAGCGCTGCGCTGCATCCGCTGCGGCGCCTGCATGAACCATTGCCCGGTGTATCAGAACATTGGCGGCCACGCCTACGGCTGGGTTTACCCGGGGCCGATCGGCTCGATCCTGACGCCGGCCTACGTCGGCATCGAGAACGCGCTCGATCTGCCGAACGCGGCCACACTGTGCAACCAGTGCGGAGTGGTATGCCCGGTCAAGATCCCGCTGCCGGACCTGATGCGCAAGCTGCGCGAGAAGCAGGTCGAGCGCAATCTGCGCCCGTGGACCGAGCGCTTCGGACTGAGGTTGTGGGTCTGGGCGGCGACCCGTCCCGCCGTGTACGCGCTGATGACGAGAATCGCGGCACGCGTGGGCAGGATGATGGGCGGAAAGTCCGGGATGCTGCACAAGCTGCCGGCCGCAGGAGGGGAGTGGACCAGAGGCCGCGACCTGCCTGCCCCGAAAGGCAAGACCTTCCGCGATTTGCACGCGCAGCAAAAGGGCCGCTGACGGAGAAAACGATGAGCGCGAGAGAAAACATCCTGCAGCGCATCCGCGCAGCCAATGGCCGGACCGGGGCACTGAGCGCGGCAGAGCGGGAAGCGGCGCTGGCGAGTTTGCGCGCACATCCGCGCGGCCCGCTTCCAAATATGAGCTGGGAATTGCTGCCGCGCTTCAAGGAACGCTGCATCGCCATGATGTCCAGCGTTGCCGAAGTGGCTTCGCTGGCGGACGTGCCGCAGGCAGTGGCGAAGTACCTGACCGAGAACAAGCTGCCGCTGAGCGGTGCGTGCTGGCCGGAGTTCTCGAATCTGGACTGGGCGGGCGCGGGTCTGCAGATCGCGGCGCGTCCCGCCAGCGGCGACGACAAGGTCGGCATCACCGGTACTTACTGCGCGCTGGCCGAAAACGGCACGCTGATGCTGCTGTCGGGCCAGGACAACCATGCCACCACCAGCCTGCTTCCGGACAACCACATTGCCATCGTTCCGGCATCGCGCATCGTGCGCGCCATGGAAGACGGCTGGGATCTGTTGCGAAAGGAGCACGGCAGCCTGCCGCGCCAGGTGAATTTCGTGTCCGGGCCTTCGCGCACTGCCGACATCGAAATGACGCTGGTGATGGGTGCCCACGGACCTTTCAGGGTTCACGTCATCATCGTGTCCTGAATCTGCAAAGGCGCAAAAAGACCTTGCACCCCTCAAGAGGGTACTGAGCTGAGTGTCGTCGTGGTGAGACATTCGTTTCACATTCTCTCTGTGTGCTCTTTGGTGCAAGATTTTGACTTTGTGGTGCCAGATCCAGGCGGCGGGACAAGGTGAGGGCGGATGTTAATAAATGTAAATCGCTTTGATCCGCTGCTGCGCGGCACCTAGAATTCGCCCGGCTCCCAGCACTTAGCGCTTTCCCGCGCTGTCAAACGGCGGTATTTTCACCGCTTCCTGCCCTGCCTTCCGACGCCCTTTTCGAGACCGAACTTGATGGACGAAGTGAGCTTCCTGCCCACCTTCCCGCTGTTCGCCGCCAACATGATGCTGGTCGGCGCGGTACTTCTGTGCGGGCTTGCGGCCGGACACGTGTTCGCGCGCTACCTGCGGCTGCCGCGCATAACCGGTTTCGTCGCTGCCGGACTGGTTCTGGGCCCCGGCATGCTCAACCTGCTCGACCGGGCGACTCTCGCAGAGCTCTCGATCTTTGTCGACATCTCGCTGGGACTGATCCTGTTCGAACTGGGGCGGCGGCTGGATCTGCGCTGGCTAGCGCGCGATCGCTGGCTGCTCGCCAGCGGCATCGGCGAGAGCCTGCTGTCGTTCCTGTTCGTTTACTGGACGCTGCGGTTCTTCGACGTAGCGCCGGTGTACGCGGCGACCGCGGCCGCCATCGCGGTGGCGACATCGCCTGCGGTCCTGCTGATGATCGTGCACGACCAGCGCGCCAAGGGACCGCTCACCGAGAGGATGCTGACGCTGACCGCGCTCAACAACGTCATCGCCTTCCTGATGATTACGCTGCTGTTCGGTTTCGTCCATCTCGAGTACAAGGCCAACTGGGCGCGCGCGTTGTTGCACCCGCTCTATCTCATCGCCGGCTCGGCCGCACTCGGCTACTTCGCTTTCGTGATGGCGCGCTGGCTGGCGCGCTGGTTCGGCAAGCGCGAGGACATCCAGTTCATCATGCTGCTGGGGTTGATCGTGGCTACGGTCGGATTGGCCATTTCGTACAAGTTCTCCGTGTTGCTTGCCTTGCTCGCGTTCGGCGTGTTCGCCAAGAACCTCGATCGCGACCACGACCTGATGGCGTTGGAGTTCGGTCCCGGCGGCCAGTTTTTCCTGGTGGTGCTGTTCGTCATCACCGGTGCGGGGCTGCAGCTTTCCGAACTTGCGGTTGCCGGCGGGCTGGGGTTGGCCTTCGTGCTGGCGCGCCTGGCGGGCAAGCTGGCCGGGCTGGCGATGTTCGCACCGCTCTCCGGCCTGACGCAGAAGAAGACGGCATTGCTCGGCGTCGGTATGGTGCCGATGTCGGCGATCGCTGTGGTGATGGTGCAGGGGGCTTCGCAGCTGTACCCGGAGTTCGGGGCGAAACTGTCTTCGATCGTGCTTTCCGCAGTGGTAATACTCGAGCTGGTCGGTCCGCTCGCGACCCAATGGGCCCTAAGGTTCGCCGGCGAGATTGATCCGGCTGCGCAGGGGCGGCCATGACGCTGGAGTTCAGCCGCTCCGAGCCGCTGACGATGGGAATCGAGCTCGAGCTCATGATCCTGAGCACCCACGACTGGGACCTGATTCGCGGCGCCGGAGACCTGTTGGCGCTGATCGGCAAAAAACCGCATCCGGGCGATATCAAGCCGGAAATCACCGAAAGCATGATCGAGATGAGCACCGCGGTGCACCGGGACTACCGCGAGATGCTGGTCGAGCTCTTGGCGATGCGCGACGCCGTGATCAGGGGCGCGCAGCGGCTCAATCTGGCGATCGCCGGCGGCGGCGCGCATCCTTTCCAGCACTGGAGCGAGCAACGCATCTTCCCCAAGGAGCGTTTCTTTCACGTGCATGAGCTGTATGGTTACCTTGCCAAGCAGTTCACTGTGTTCGGCCAGCACATCCATATCGGCGTGCCGTCGGGAGACGATGCGGTCTGGTTGACGCATATGATGTCGCGATACATCCCGCATTTCATTGCACTGTCCGCCTCTTCGCCGTTTTCGCAGGGAATGGACACCGCCTTCGATTCCTCGCGGCTGAACAACATCAACGCTTTCCCGCTGTCGGGAACCATGCCGTTCGTACGGGACTGGCGGGAGTTCAACGACTATTTCGACACCATGCGCGATCTCAAGGTGGTGGAAAGCATGAAGGATTTCTACTGGGACATCCGACCCAAGCCGGAATTCGGCACCATCGAGATACGCGTATGCGATACCCCGCTCACGATCGAGAAGGCCGCGGTGCTCGGCGCTTATGCGCAAGCGCTGGCGCGCCATCTGATGCTCGACCGCCCGCGCGAACCCTCGCAGGACGTGTACCGCGTCTACAGCTTCAACCGCTTCACCGCCTGCCGCTACGGAATGCAGGCCGGGTTCATCGACGCCTATACGCGCAGCCGCCGCTTGCTTAAGGAGGACATCGCCGAGACCCTCGATACCCTGGTGCCGCACGCGCTGGCGCTGGGTTCTGGAGCCGCGCTCGCGGAAATCGGCGAGAGCCTCGGCAGCAGGCAGAACGACAGCGGCTGGCTGCGCGACACGTTCAGGCAGACCAAATCCCTGAACGACGTCGTGCGCCTGCAGAGCGGGCTATGGTCGGGAGAGCAGCGATCGCGGGCCGCCCGCTGAACGGTCGAGCACATTGGGCCGCGGAGTCGGTCGCGATTTGGTGGCGACGATCCGCTGCCTTTATGATTCCGCCTTTCAGACAGACGGCAGTCCGTACTACGGATTAGCCTCGCCGTGTCGATCCCGGAAATTCCGTTCGATTTCGTTCTGTTCGCGCTCACTCTGGTGGGCCACGAGGGTCAAGGTGAACCGCAACGCCGCAATCGGCCGCAACTGAATCGGCGTCGACGCATGTACCCGCAGCCGCTACACTCGCTTCTGCGTGTCGCGGCAACGCTTTCAGGGTGCCGGCGGCAGCGGTAATGTGGCGTCCGACGCGGTGCGTGTTCGCGCGGCATGCAGAGCGCAGAGCGCGAATTCGTCGATTCAAAAAAAGTAGAGGAGACTCCGATGGCAAAGACCAAACGCACCATCAAACGTGCCGGTGTTGAAGCGGGCTCGCGGCGCCGTTTTCTGAGCAGTGCTGCAGTCGTGGGCGGTGCGGCCGCGCTCGCCGCGCTTCCCGGCTGCCGGGGCTCCGAACCGCCTTCATCGAAGGCTGTTTCCGCACCGGGCGCCGCCGCCGGCCCCTCGGTGACGCTGCGCATGCAAGCGGCTAACCCTTCCGGGGATTTCTTTTTCGCTCTGGTGAAAGACTACGCGCGCATCGTGTCCGATCTCTCGGGTGGCGGATTGAAAATCGACGTGCTGGCGGCGGGCGCGGTGGTGAAGGCCTTTGACATGGCCGACGCCGTCCACAAGGGAACGTTGGACGCCTGCTCCGCCGTGCCCGCCTTCTGGTACAACAAGAACTCAGCGCTGTCGCTGTTCGGCACCGGACCAGCGCTGGGCCACGACGCCAACACCTTCCTGTCGTGGTACGAGCATGGCGGCGGCAAGGCGCTTTACGAAGAGCTGTATCACGACGTCCTCAAACTCGACGTAACCCCCTTCCTGTACGGACCGATGGGCGTCCAGCCGCTCGGCTGGTTCCGCAAGGAAGTGAAGAGTGCGGCGGACTTCAAGGGGCTCAAGTACCGCACCGTGGGCTTGTCCCTCGACGTGTTTGCCAACATGGGCGCCTCGGTGGTATCCATGCCGGGCGGTGATATTGTGCCGGCCCTTGACCGCGGCGTCATCGATGCGGCGGAGTTCAACAATCCGGCGGTGGACGCCGGCCTGGGCCTGCCCGACGTGGCCAAGTTCTGCATGGTGCAGAGCTACCATCAGCCCGCCGAGTGCTTCGAGGTGCTGATCAACAGAAAGGTGTTCGACGGCCTGCCGGAACAGTACAAGACGGTGCTGCGCTACGCGCCCAAGGTCGCCAGCGCGGAGATGACCTGGAAGATCCTCGATGTCTACTCGCAGGCTTACGTCGACCTGCGCGACAAGCGCGCAATCAAGTTCATCGAGACGCCGCGCGACATTCTCCAGGCCCAGCTCGAGTCTTGGGACAAGGTAATTTCCCAGAAGAGCCAGGAGAATCCGTTCTTCGCCAAGGTTCTCGATTCGCAGAAGGCGTACATGCGGCGTGTGGTGGGCTACCAGATCAAATTCGACGTCTCCGCCGATCTCGCCTACCAGCATTTCTTCGGGAAGGCCTGACCACCTCACCCCATCCCTCTCCCCCTGAAGGCGGAGAGGGAGGAAAAAGCTCCCTCTTCCCGCAGTGCGCGGAGAGGGAAGCGATGGCAGCACATAGTAAGGGTGCAACCACTGATGAACCCCTATCTCTTAATGATCGACCGAATAAGTGCGTGGGCGGGAAAGGCGTTCGCGTGGTGCATCGTCGGCCTGACCGCAGTGGTCTGTTTCGACGTGGCCGCGCGCTACTTGTTCAACGCCCCCACACAATGGGGCGGGGACGTGAGTCTCATGCTCTACAGCGCGCTGTTCATGATGGCGGGCGCGTACACGCTTTCCCGCAACGGTCATGTGCGCGGCGACGTGCTGTATCGCTTTCTTCCCGCACGGGTGCAGGCCGGACTGGACCTTGGCCTTTATCTCCTGTTCTTCGTTCCGGGCATCGCGGCGCTCGCCTGGTTTGGCGTCGGGTTTTTCTGGGAGTCCTGGGGATTCTCCGAGAAGTCGCAGATCTCGAGCAGCAGCATACCGATCTATCCGCTCAAGCTGGTGATCCCGCTCGCGGGCGCATTGTTGCTGCTGCAGGGTGCGGCGGAGATCGCGCGTTGCGTGATCTGCCTCAAGAGGGGGCAATGGCCGCAGCGGTTTCAAGACGTGGAGGAGATTGACGTCGAGGAAATCAAGGCGGGGCTTGCCGCCGAACATCAGAAGGACGGCAGATGAGGGCGGTTCGCTTCGGACTGGGGTTTCTCGCCCTCAGCATCGTCGCCATCCTGCTTCTACTGCTCGTCCCAGAGCAGATCACCCGCCCGCACCTCGGACTGCTCATGTTGGGCTTGATCGTGGTGGCGATTCTGCTGGGCTTCCCCACCGCCTTTACTCTGATGGGGCTGGGCATGTTGTTCGGCTTCATCGCGTTCTATCGTCCCGGGCAAACCTTCTTCTCCAGCCCGATTTTCGACCAGATGGTGCTGCGCACCTTTGGAGTGATGACCAACGACGTGGTCATGTCGGTGCCGCTGTTCGTGTTCATGGGCTACGTCATTGAGCGCACCAACATCATCGATCGGCTGTTCCGGAGTCTCCAACTCGCCATGGGGCGGCTGCCGGGCAGCCTGGCTGTGGCCACAGTCATCACGTGCACCATTTTCGCCACCGCCACGGGGATCATCGGGGCTACGGTTACGCTGATGGGGCTGTTGGCGCTTCCCCCGATGTTGCGAGCGGGCTACGACGTCAAGCTTTCGACTGGCGTGATCGCCGCTGGAGGCTGTCTCGGAATCCTCATTCCCCCAAGCGTCATGCTGATTCTTTACGGCGCCACCGCACAGGTCTCCGTGGTTCAGCTTTATGCCGGCGCGCTGTTCCCCGGACTGTTGCTCGCCCTGCTGTACATCCTCTACGTGATCGGCCGCGCGCCGCTGAATCCGGCACTGGCGCCGCGACTTCCCGCGGAGGAGCGCAACGTCCCGATGCTTGAGCTCCTGAAGATGCTGGCCGGCTCCTTCCGGCCGCTCGCGGTGCTGGTCGTTGCCGTTCTCGGCAGCATCGTCGGCGGTGTCGCCACTCCGACCGAGGCGGCGGCAGTGGGGGCGTTCGGGGCCATCATTTTGGCGGCTGCCTACCGGCGGCTGAATTGGGCGCGCCTCAGGGAGTCGGTGTTCCTCACCGCCCGCACCACCGCAATGGTGTGTTGGCTGTTCGTCGGCTCGCAGCTGTTTTCCTCC
>CAYNFN010000034.1:0-7356 GCA_964396485.1 uncultured Alcaligenaceae bacterium | reverse complement strand
CCCTTGCGTTTGCAGGTCTTGGTGGTCTGTGCCGGCATCGCCGGCATGCCGGCCATCTCCATTTTCATGGTGATCTCCCACAGTTCGTCCGTTCCCTGGCCAAATGCAGCGGGCGAGGCGAACGCGATGGGCAGGACCGTCAGGATTAGTGCGAATCTTTTTGTCATGATCTCCCCCTTGGAAAAACGCACAAATTGTTACATAAGGCAGCTTCTGGCGCGCCGCTCAAGCTGATGGGCCACCGGCTCGCCCGGCAATCCGGTCGCTGCGTACCAGTCAGCCATCGTTGAGACCAAACGGGCAGGGTTCACACCCTGCCCGCTTTTTTTGTCTCGATTACGTAGGGAGCCTCGCCACACAGAGAATCTGCCACGCAAGCGTCAACTGCGCAATTAGGCCCACCGTGAAGGCCAGAGTCCGCACCCAGGGGACCTTGAATGTATAGGCCAGAAGATGGACCGCCCGGGCCCAGAAATAGACCGCGCACGCCATGACCGTCGCCTCATTGCTGACGCCCAGATCCTGCGCCACCAGCACCAGCGCGGCGAATACAACCAGGTTCTCGACCGCGTTCTCATGCGCCTTCTTCATCCGGATTGCCCAGGGCGACTGGGGCTTGGGATTGTCCGGATAGCCCACCGTGTCCGTCATTCCCCAAACCATGATCCGGTCGATTATGTAGGGGATGAAGATCAATGCCGTCAATACCGTTACCCACACCAGGTACATCAGTTCTGTTTTCATCGCTTCCTCCGTTTCGTGCGTTGATGCATCGTTACAGAATGTTGGATCACGACTAACCAGTGTCCTGTTCCGTTAATTCGCGGCTTAAAACCCGGCGAGAATCGGCGCCATGCTGTGTTACGAGTCCTTGCCGTGGGGCCCGCCACTGTCAAGGACTCGCGCCTTGCCTGACGCCGATTTCGCGGGTTTTCCGATCGATGATGAATTGCTGTCAAATGTACTGTGGAACCGGCCTCCAAGGGTTGCGACTTATCCCACGAATTAGCGGAACAGGACACTAGAACCACAACAGTTGCAGCGCGCCCGCCTCCATCGACTGCGCTCGCGATAATGCCTCGCAATCCTCCACAGTCCGAACTGCCGCACGCTGCCGGCTAACGCAGCTCGAACGTCTTTTCGGCGATCACCTGGTCCGCCGCCATCAGTCTGACCGTCCACCGTCCCGGCACCGCCTCGGCCTCGCTTTCCAGCGTGTGCCCGAGGCAGGCGATCGCCTCGCCGCTGGCGGCGGTCAACTCGATTTCCTGTTCGTACCCGGTCGATACCTTGCCTTCGGCACCGAACACGGGCGGATGCAGGATTACTTTCTCGAGATCCAGATCACCGTCTTCCAGCGCGCCGGTGACGCTGACGCAAAAGCCGAAACGCATACCCGGCTGGGCCGCCAGGATGGTGGTCTGCTCGACAAGCTCGATTCCGGCGGGGCCGCCTGGAGCGTGCGCGGTGCGCTGCAGGAACGCCGCAGAACCGGTTCCGTATATGCCGTAACTGAGAATCGTGCCGCGCAACAGATGGTCCTGCAGGCGGCCGTGATGCGCGAGCGCGAGCCCGCTGGCCGCAGCCAGCAGTACCGTCAGTACCAGATTTTGCGTTTTCATGATTTCCATCTTGCGGACATAACGGAACAGCTCACCACGAAGGCACTCAGTTCAGTACCCCCTTGAGGGGTGCGAAGAACACGAAGTTTCAGTGAAGGCTCGCCTTTATTGAGTCTTACATAACAACGTGACAGCACTTTTGCGACTGCTGCCCTCACCCGCCGCTGCGCGGCGCCCTCTGCTCCGCTTCAAGTGTTCCCTTGTCCCAGAGGGCGAGGGTTTCAGTTGTCCCTCTCCCTCCGGGAGAGGGGTCGGGGTGAGCGAAGTGTCATGCAGTTACGTTATTCTCAATAAGTTATGCCGGAACTACAGCACGTCGCACATGGACTTGTTACGGCTGAGGTCGATTTTCAATAAACCGGAGTTTCCAGTGAAGGCTAACTGTCAGGTTGTGTCGCAACCAGTATACAGAAGCCAAATTTACGATCTCGCTTTCCTTTGTGTTACTTCGTGTCCTTCGCACCCCTCAAGGGGGTACTGAACTGAGTGTCTTCGTGGTGAGATTTTGCAATAGTGAGCCGGCGTCAGCCCTTCAATTCAGGCGGCGTGAAGAACGAAGCAGGCTGGAGGATCTTGTTCTCCATGCTATCGAGAAGCGGCGTCGCCTTGGCGAGGTAGGGGGCGAATCCCGGGTCCTGTGCCAAACGGCCGCGCCGCTCCTCCCGATCTGCCAGGTTCTTGTAAGCCCACATGTGCACGATCTGCGACAACGGGCCGATGTCGTTGCTCAGGTACCAGCCGACGCAGTGGCCGAGATACTTGAGCTGCAGCGGCAACATTTCCTTTTCATAGAGCTTCACGAATTCGTTCAGCTTGCCCGGCTTTATTGCGTAAGTGCGGTGATCAACGATCATGATTTTCTCCTTACGAAAAATCCTGAACCACGGAGGACACGGAGGACGCGGAGGAAAGAGCAAAAAAAGCATGCTGGGGTCAGAACCCTGCGTTGGCTGATGATCCATTGCAGCGAAAGTTGACGACGCACGTTCGCGAACAGCCGCGTCGCCTGTAAGCCCAAATTGCTTTCCCTCGTTTTTGTTTTCCTCAGTGTCCTCCGTGTCCTCCGTGGTGAATAGCCTTGATTTTAGCTCTTCAGGAAGTCGCGGATCACTCGATTGAGGAATGCCCCGTCTTCCGGTTTCAGGCTGCTGGCGGCCTGGTGCCCCTGCACAGAAGGGATTTCGACGAACCGGGCACCGGGGATCGCTGCGGCGGCATCGCGCGCCGATTGTGCCGGATTGAACAGGTCGAGCGGCGGCGCCAGTACCAGCGTTTGCGCCTTGACCGAGCCAAGCGCTCCCGCGGTATCGGCGAAGCCCGCCGTCGTGCCGACATCGTGCGCCTCGTAGGCCCAGGACTGATAGAGATAGTCGTGGGCGTCGAAACCCAGGCTACGGTTCTGCGCAAACAGGCGCTCAAACCACAGGTGCGCTTCGGCGCAGTCCGGAAGAAATTCGGCGAGCGCCATCGGCGTGCGCGACAGCAGCGCAGTCATCAGTCCGGTGTAGGCACGCCAGCCGCGCTCGGGTACCGCGCTGAATCCGTCGCCGGTCCACGCCGGATCGGCCATCAGGCAGGCGCGCGCCGTTTCGGTGACCAGTGTCGCCCAGGGGGCGGTTTTCGCCATCGGCGTCATCGCCACCACGGCGCGCATGAACCCGGGATGGCTCACCGCCCACTGCAGTGCCTGCATTCCGCCCATCGAAGCGCCCACCACCGCGTGCAGTCGGGCGATGCCGAGTTGCCCGGAAAGCAACTGGTGTAGCGCATTCACCATGTCGCGAATGGTAAAGCGGGGAAACTGCATCCCGGGCTGCCGGGCGCTGTTCGAGGGTGAAGTGGACAAGCCGTTTCCGATCGGGTCCGTGGCCACGATGAAGTAGCGCGATGGGTCGAGCGCCTTGCCCTCCCCGATCAAAAAATCCAGCCGGTGATGATTGCCGGTCAGCGAAGCGCAGATCAGCACTGCGTTCGCCTTGTCGCCGTTGAGCTCACCGTGCGTGACGTACGACTGGCGGTAATCCCGGATCACCTCGCCGGATTCGAGCTTCAGGTTTCCAAGCTCCGCCATCCGGTGCGGCGCATCTATCTGTCCCGGGGCAAGTGGTGGGTGCCTGAATGCAAGCAAATTCAAAACCTAACCTCATTAACCACGAAGGACACGAAGGTACACGAAGGAGAACCAAGAATGGGAAAAGACGACGCCAATATCAAAGAGGTCCACTGAAAAAGGTTCGACTTATCGCAGCTACTAGGCCTAAAGAAAGTATCCGGACGAGTATTGGGATTGCGAACTTCGAGTTTCCCTCATCCCCAGCCCTTCTCCCGAAAGGAGAAGGGAGTTTTTTCCCTCTCCCGCCGGGAGAGGGACCGAGGGTGCGGGTAATGATCGGTTTCTTTGTTTCGGCTTAGTAATTGTGAACTCCATTGTTCGTTTTTATTTGTCTTCTGATTTCCTTCGTGTCCTTCGTGTCCTTCGTGTTCCAAGATTTGGATCTTCTAGTCGAACATGACGACAGTGCGGATGCCTTCGCCGCGGGCGAGCGAGGTGAAGCCGTCGTTGATGTCTTCCAGTCTGATGCGCTTGGTGATCAGTTCATCGAGCTTGAGCCGTCCCTTGAGGTATTCGCGCACGATCCACGGGAAGTCGCGCCGCGGGCGGGCATCGCCGTAGCTGGAGCGCACGATACGCCGCTCACCCATGAGCGAACCCCAGCGGAAACTGACTTCTTCGTTGACGTTGACCTTGCCCAGCCAGACGACGTCGCCCCCAGGCCTGACCGCTTCGACTGCCAGCCGGAAGGTATTCCTGTTGCCGGCCGCCTCGAACACGTAATCAGCGCCGCGGCCCGCGGTAAGCGCCTTGATCTGGTCCAGCGAATCGCCGCTAGAACCGTCCACGGCATGGGTTGCTCCGAACTGGAGCGCGCGATCCAGCCTGGCCTTGCCGACATCCACCGCAATGATCTGGCCGGCATCGACCAGCTTTGCGCCCTGCAGCACGTTGAGTCCCACCGCGCCGCAACCGATGACCACTACGCTGGAACCCGCCGCGACCCTGGCCTTGCGCACGGCCGCGCCGACACCGGTCATCACACCACAGCCGATGATGCAGGCACGGTCGAATGGAATGTCCTTCGGCACCGGAATGGCGCCGGATTCCGGTACCACCGTATACTCGGCATGCGTCGAGGTGACCGAATAGTGGTGAACTCGTTCGCCGCCGCGGCTCATTCTGGACTTTCCGTCCAGCAGCAATCCCTTCGGCTGATTGCGGGAGAACGGCTCGCACAGGATAGGCAGGTCGCGCTCGCAGTAGAAACACTGTCCGCAATGCGGGTTCCAGGAAAGAATCACGTGGTCGCCGGGCTTCACCTGCGTGACATCGCGACCCACCGCCTCGACAATGCCGGCGCCTTCGTGGCCGAGCACGATCGGCAGCGGATACGCCAGCGAACCCTGAATGACTTCGAGATCCGTGTGGCACAGTCCGCTGGCCTTGATCCTCACCAGCACGTCGTCGGACGCGAGTGCCGCCATCTCCAGGGTGTCGAGCGTCATCGGCTCGTTGACCGTGTTGAGCACCGCCGCCCTGAACTTCACGAAAAACTCCTCTCCGTAACCAGATCATCAAGCAGCTTGGGGTGGAAAGACAGTCCGAGCAACTGCTGCGCGAATGCGCCCGCCGCAATCTCGGGAAGAGTCGTCAGCCCTGCTGTCCATGTCCACCGTCCCAGCTTCATTATGCTCACCCGGTGCCGGCGGATCAGTGCCTCCATCCCGCGCATGCAATCGAAATGGTGATAAAGCTCGTGAGCGAGGAAAACCGGCGTGGTCCGCTCGATTCCCCAATTGAAGCAAGACTGTTTGGCGATCAACGCATCGAGGCGACGTATCGCCGGCGTGTAAAGCGTAATGGACGGCGGGCTGACCGCGTACTCCGCGTAAATCACGGTACTCCCGAAGCCGGCCTCGGCGTGGCTCTCCATGATCGGTAAATTGCATCGGGCGGCGATAACGAAGGGATCAGCCCCCAACTGTTGGCATGCGCGCTCGGCGAGGTATCGACCATCTTGCAGGGCTTGCTCGACCCATTCGCCTCGCTGCGCTTCAGGGATGCGATGAAACTGCACATCGCTGCTCAGCGCCAGAAGCCCGAGTGCGGTGGATGTGGTCGCGACGCTCATATCCCGCGCGCGCCTTGCACGGTGATGAGCGCGACGGGCTCTTCGGGCACCAGTCCTTCCAGTTCGCTGCGCCCTATCGCCAAAGCCTGCTCCAAAGCGCTCACGCCGGAGAGATCGACGACGCGCCGGCCGGCGATTACAAACATGTCGGGCGTGATGACACTATCTCCGTTGTAAATGGTCACCTCTTCCCAAAGGCGGCGCATCTCCGCGAGCCCGGTCTGTGCGGTCGCCCTGGCAACCACCCCATCGCTGCGCTGAACACGAATGACCCCTTCGCGATCCACTGCGCGCAAAGGCGCGCGGCGCGATCTGAAAATGCGCCACTTGCGTTCCTCGACCTGGCCCTGGAAAACCCGCACCTGATCGGTCGCGGCGGCAAGCCGTACCGTTTCGGGCGAAAGCCCCATCGAACGGGCAGCGATTTCCCGTGCCTCGTCCTCGCTGACTTGC
Organism: uncultured Alcaligenaceae bacterium; assembly: GCA_964396485.1. GTDB lineage: Bacteria > Pseudomonadota > Gammaproteobacteria > Burkholderiales > JACQAP01 > JACQAP01. Next base: position 1,094 of record CAYNFN010000034.1, on the reverse strand, counting down.
TTGCGCATGTCCTGCGCGCGCATCTCCGAGGCGCCCATCGCGGTGGCGCGAACGCGCTGCGTCTGCGGGTCCACCTCGATCGTCACTTCGACGTTCTCTGGTGCAGCGCCCAGTCTGACGACCGCATCGAACGCCTCGCGTTTGATTCGTAGCAGATCATCCGGCATCGCATTTGGAATCACTCTCTCGACCGTTTCCCGCACCAGCGCAAGCGCGACTCCGATCGAGGAAATCACCTCGGCGTCCTGCGAGATCTTGAAGTCCAGATTCATCCGCTCGGCCACGAACGGAATCAACGCTGCCGCGCCACCGCCTTCACCGACCAGCACGGCCTGATCGCGGTCGAGCGCGTACTCGCGAACCAGGTCCTCGACCACCGGAATGACCTTGCCTGACGCCTTTTCCAGGATGCGACGAGCCGTTTCCTCTACCGACACGCCGAGCCGCTGCGCCAGCGGCACCATGGCCTTGCGCGCCGACTCCGCATTGCCATGCGCATGCCAGCCCGGTTTCGCGTAGCCCAGCACGTTGGCAGCGCAAGTATTGGTGATGGCATAACGCTCGCCGTTCGCCGAGCGGATCGCGACGTAATCGTCGGGATCGCCGTCCTTCGGCCTGAACAGCTCTATCCGGGGATCGACAATCTCTTCCAGCCTGGCGAACGCTGCATAGTGCAGCCCGGCGATGTGTGCACTGCGCGGTCCGACGTCGAAAACTTCATTGCCGCGCAGGCGCACCATGCTGCCGCCGGCAATACCGATTACGCGCACGTCGAGCGAATTGACGTAGGTGTCGTGGCCGCCCACTTTCGCATGCTTTATCGTCGGCAAGCCGTTGCGTATGACCCCGATGTTGGTACTGGTGCCGCCGACCTCGAAGTAAATACCGTCCGAGACCCGCAGATACATGAGCGCGCCCGCAACGCTCGCCGCGGGGCCGGAGAGCATGGTTACTACCGGACGACGGCGCATCTCCTGCACATCCATCACGCCGCCGTCGCCGCGCATGATCATCAGCGGTGCCGTAATGCCGGCCTCGCGCACGGCTGCCTCGGTCATGTTGGCGGTAGCGATCATCTTCGGCAGGATGCTGGC
>CAYNFN010000033.1:0-7703 GCA_964396485.1 uncultured Alcaligenaceae bacterium | reverse complement strand
CGGCGTGTTGATACCGCCAAAAGGCTATCTGCAGAAGCTGCGCCAGATCTGCGACAAGTACGGCATCCTGCTGATATTCGATGAAGTCATCACCGGGTTCGGCCGCACCGGCAAGGCCTTCGCCGCGCAGACCTTCGGGGTGACGCCGGACATGATCACCTGCGCCAAGGCGCTCACCAACGCGGCGGTGCCGATGGGCGGCGTGATCGTGAAGAAACAGATCTACGATACCTTCATGGACAAGGGTGGCGCGGACAGCAACATCGAGTTCTTCCACGGCTACACCTATTCCGGTCACCCGCTGGCCTCGGCCGCGGCGTGCGCAGCGCTCGACCTGTTCAAGGAGGAAAAACTGTTCGAGCGCGCGGCGGAACTCGCGCCTTACTTTGAAGACGCGGCGCACTCGCTCAAGGGCCTGCCGCATGTGATCGACATCCGCTCCATCGGACTGGTCGCCGGCATCGAGCTGCAATCCATGGCCGACAAGCCCGGCGCGCGTGCATTCGAGGCTTTCGTGCGCGCCTACAACAAGAACGTGCTGATCCGCACCACCGGCGACACCATCGCGCTTTCACCATCGTTCATCATCGAAAAAAACCAGATCGACCAGATCTTCGATACCGTCCGCGACGTCTTGAAATCTCTTCCTTGAACTAAATCTTCACCGCAATTAAACCTTCACCGCAGAGGCGCAAAGGCGCAGAGGAAACGCAAAGGAAAGCAAAAAAACTTGAGGTTAAAAAGCAAAGAGGTGGATAGTCGCGCCACCGCGATATATCGACCGGGTGGGGCAAATCGGAACCCCCCGCTTTTTGACACGCTTCGTTTGGTTTTCTCTGCGTTTCCTTTGCGCCTTTGCGCACCCCTCAAGGGGGTATTGAAAGGAATCTTTGCGGTGAGGGTTTGAATAGCAGGCAGAAGGGGACATTGAAGCGTACGGACCATTCATCAACGAAAAGGCCAGTCCTTATGTTCTTTCCCCCATTCATTTTTTTGATTTACTTTGCGTTTCCTCTACGCCTCTGCGGTTAATGGTGTTTAGAAAATGAAATTCGTCATCGCCCAGATGCAGCACGAGACCAACACCTTCTCGCCGGTGCCGACACCGTGGGAGGAGTTCGGGCCCAAGGGGCCGTATCTCGGCCGCGACGCCTTCGAGGCGATGAAGGGCAAGGGCATGGCCATGGCGGCGTTCCTGGACCTAGCTGCAAAGGCCGGCGCGGAGGTGGTCACTCCGATCGCCGCGTGGGCGAATCCGAGCGGGCCGGTTGACGGCAACGCCTATGACCGCATCTGCGAGGCGATCTGCAACGCGGCCGCCAAAGGCTGCGATGCGGTGTTTCTCGATCTGCACGGCGCCATGGTGGTGGCGGATCGCACCGACGACGGCGAAGGTACGCTGCTGGAAAAGCTGCGCGCCATCGCGCCGCGCACACCGATCGCGGTATCGCTTGACCTGCACGCCAACGTAACCGAACGCATGGTGCGCAACTGCGACGTCATTACCGGGTACAAGACCTATCCGCACGTGGACCAGTACGAATCCGGGCAGCTCGCCGGCTCCATCCTGATGCGCATGATGAATGCGGAGGTCAAGCCGGTGATGACTTGGGACAACGCGCCGATCCTGGCGCAGACGCTGCGCCAAAACACCTCCGAAGGTGCGATGAAGGATTTCGTCGATGCCGCCCGTGCGGCGGAACGCGACGGCCTGCTGGCCGCCACCGCATTTGGCGGCTTCCAGATGGCCGACATTCACGACGCCGGCATCAGCGTGGTCACCGTCGCGGACGCCGGCAAGGCCGCAGCCGTGAGCGCGTGCAATGCGATCCTCGACGTCGCCTGGGCGCAGAAGGAAGATTTCATCTACCACGGACAGCCGCTCGAGCAGTCGATTGCGCAGGCGAAACGCATGGGCGAACAGTCGGGCGGGCCGATCCTGCTGCTGGATCACGCCGACAACTGCGCCTCCGGCTCAACGCAGGACACGATGTACGTGCTGCGCGAGGCGCTGCGCCAGGGCCTGACCGGCATCGCGGTGGCGCCGATCCGCGATCCGGAAGCAGTCGCGAAAATGATCGAGGCCGGCAAGGGCGTGCGGGTCACGCTTCCGGTGGGCGGCAAAATGGACATGCCCTCGATCCGGCGCAAGGGGGAGCCCTTGATGCTGAGCGGGGTCATCCGCACCATCACTGACGGCGAGTACACCATCACCGGCCCGCAGTTCACCGGAATGCGCTGCTTCATGGGCCGCACCGTGGTGCTCGACACCGGAATCGCGCAGGTCGTCATCTCCGAGCGCAATCAGGAACCCTGGGATCGCGGCGTGTTCGAGAGCGTCGGCATCGACCCCGCGCGCCAGCGCTACCTGTTGCTGAAGTCGCGGATGTACTTCCGGCCGGTGTTCCTGCCGATCGCGAAGGGCATGGTTTTCTGTGACGCCCCCGGCGTGTCATCCTCGGACTGGACCGAGTTCGAATACCGCAAGCTGCGGCGGCCGATTTATCCGCTGGACCAGCATTTCGCCAATGGCCGCAACGCTGCCGCTGCCTGATAGTAATTGGAAATTTCACAAACACTAACCGCAGAGGCGCAAAGGCGCAGAGGAAACGCAAAGAAAACCAAACGAAGCGGGTCAAAAAGCGGGGGATTCCGATTTGCCCCACTCGGTAGATATATCGCGGTGGCGCGACTAACTACCTCCTTGCTTTTTAACCTCAAGTTGTTTTGCTTTCCTTTGCGTTTCCTCTGCGCCTTTGCGTCTTTGCGGTGAAGGTTTAGTGCGTCTTTGCGGTGAAGGTTTTGCAGTATTTAGAGAAGGGAAGAAATACATGAACAAACCACTCAATCAGGCGTCGGTCCTGAAGGAAATCCACCACTTCATCGGCGGCAGGGAAATTGCCGGGAGTAGCAGCCGCTTCGGCGACGTGTTCAATCCGGCACTCGGGCAGGCAGCGGCGCGGGTGCCGTTCGCCGGCGAAACCGAAGTCGCCGCGGCAGTCGATGCCGCGCACAAGGCCTTTCCGGCCTGGGCCGCCACTCCGCCGCTGCGCCGTGCGCGGGTCATGTTCAAGTTCAAGGAGCTGCTGGATCAACACGCCGATGCGCTGGCGGCGATCATCACCAGCGAGCACGGCAAGGTCCTCTCCGACGCGAGGGGCGAAGTCACCCGCGGTATCGAAGTCGTCGAGTTCGCGTGCGGCATTCCGCATCTGCTCAAGGGCGAATACACCGAGCAGGTCGGCACCGGTGTGGACAGCTATTCGGTGCGCCAGCCGCTGGGCGTGTGCGCGGGTATCACGCCATTCAATTTTCCGGTGATGGTGCCGATGTGGATGTTCCCGGTGGCCATCGCCTGCGGCAACACCTTCGTCCTCAAGCCTTCCGAGCGCGACCCGTCGGCGAGCCTGTATCTCGCGAAACTGCTGAAGGAAGCCGGCCTGCCGGACGGCGTACTCAACGTGGTGCACGGCGACAAGATCGCGGTGGATGCGCTGCTGCACGACCCGCGCGTGAACGCGGTGAGCTTCGTCGGCTCCACCCCGATCGCCGAGTACGTCTATCGCACCGGCACGGCTTCGGGGAAACGCGTGCAGGCGCTCGGCGGCGCCAAGAATCATCTGGTGGTGATGCCGGACGCCGATCTCGAACAGGCCGTGGATGCGCTGACCGGCGCGGCCTACGGCTCGGCGGGCGAGCGCTGCATGGCCATCTCCGTGGCAGTCGCGGTCGGCGGAATCGCCGACAAGCTGGTGGAAAAACTCGCCGAGCGCGCCAAGAACCTCAAAATCAGTACCGGCACCGACAACGCCGCCGAGATGGGTCCGCTGGTCACCAAACATCATCTCGACAAAGTCACCGGCTACGTAGCGCTGGGTGTAAAGGAAGGCGCAAAACTGGTCGTGGACGGCCGCGGGCTGAAGGTGAAAGGTCATGAGAACGGCTTCTTCCTGGGCGGCTGCCTGTTCGACGGCGTCAAGCCGGAAATGACCATCTACAAGGAGGAAATCTTCGGCCCGGTGCTGTCGGTGGTGCGCGTGCCGGACTTCGAAACGGCAGTGGACCTGGTCAACAAGAATGAGTTCGGCAACGGCGTGGCGATCTTCACTCGCGACGGCGACGCCGCACGCGAGTTCGCCACGCGGATTCAGATCGGGATGGTCGGGATCAACGTCCCGATCCCGGTGCCGATGGCCTTCCACAGTTTCGGTGGCTGGAAACGCTCGCTGTTCGGCGACCACTACGCCTACGGCCCCGAGGGCGTGCGCTTCTACACCCACCTCAAGACCGTTACCACTCGCTGGCCGACCGGAATCCGCAAAGGCGCCGAGTTCGTAATGCCGACGATGAAGTAAAGCGGTGACTGGTGACTAGTGACGGGTGACAAGATGAATCAACAAGGGCTATTGAAACGCATAGCGTTCACGCTGCTGATTTCCGCGATCGTTCTGTTGGGTGGTTGCGGGAAGAGCGACCCTGCTCCGCCGCCGGAGTCCGACGCTGCCAGAAGTACGGCGCCGGTGAAGAACGTCGAGAGCCTGCCGTCGGGAACGATACGGGAAGGTGCGCGCACCATGAACACGGGCGCCGAGCTGGGTTCGACTCTGGAGCAACAGAAGCAGGAACGCGACAAAGAGATCGAATCGGAAGCGAAATAGTACAACATGAGCCGCGCATTGCGTTTGCCGTGGGTTGCGATTGTGCTGCTGGCGCTGACGGCTTGCGCGTCAACGAAGAAAGAGCCCGAGCCGCCGCCGGCAATGATTGAAGCGCCCGCGGCCGAGAATCTGCTGCAAGACAAGACCGTGATTCCGGGCGTTCGCGTCGGACCGGTGTTCCTCGATATGCCGCTGCGCAAAATGATCGAGGTATTCGGTGAACCGGTGTCCGGCACCAACTCGCACATGCCCGGTGGCCGGCCGGCGCTGGCGTACCGCTACCCGGACCCCGGAGCCGCGGATGGCGCAATCCTGATTCTGGTTCGGGAACACGATCAGACCGTCTATTCCATCCGGGTCGATCGCATCGAAAGCTTCCAGACCCGGGAAGGCGTGCGCTTCGGCTCTTCCGAGGCGCTGGTCAGGGCGAGCTTCGGCAAACCGCAATCGGTGGGAGAAATGACCGCAACCAGCCAAGACGGCGCAACGGCGTTGATGCGGATGTATTGTTACCTCAACGGCCTCGCCGTGCGTCTCAACGCGAGCGGCAATGTCGAAGCGTTGACCGTGTTCCCGGGCGGAGACCTGCGCAAGATCTGCAAGGCGCAATAGCCGGCTTTGGCCGCAGCCGTCAGCCGATCGTCACTTCAGAACGTCCGTCGAGCGCGGCATCCAGTGTTTTCCAGCCCAGCAACGCGCAGTCCACGCGCGAGGGAAACTCCCTGATCAGCGCCAGGACCGCGAGCTGGCCGTAATCGCCCGGCTGGTCCTCTGTTGCCGCGGGTTCCGTCAGCAGGCGCTCAAAGTGCCGGTACAGCGATCTGGCCTCGCTTACCGTCCTGCCGGTGATCACCTCGGTCATGACCGAGGCGGAAGCCATCGAGATTCCGCAACATTCGCACTGAAAGCTCGCCTCCGCAACACGATCGCCTTCGATGCGCGCATAGACGGTGAAGGTGTCGCCGCACAAGGGATTCAAACCCTGCGCCTTGCGGTTGGCATCGCCGAGTTCGCGGAAATTACGGGCGTTCCTGATGTGATCGAGGATCACATCGTTGTAAAGCGAGTTCGATTCGGCCACGAGGGAATGTCGCGCAGTCAGGCCAGAGGCCGGCCGCCGTCCACCGGAAATATGCAGCCGGTAGAGTAGCGAAAGTGGGTGACGACGGCCAGCGTCGCGGCGCCGATCTCGTCGGCGGTGGCGAGACGCTTGAGCGGCGTGCGTGCCGCCTGCTCGTCGCGCCATTTCTTGTCCAGGCCCTTCACGAAGTCGGTGTCCACCAGGCCGGGCGAAACCGAAACCACCCGGATCTCGGGCGCCAGTGCGCGTGCCAGGGATTTGGTCATCGAATCGAGTGCCGCTTTCGAGGCGCAGTATGCGACGTTGCTTCCCATCGCGGTGACGCCGGCGATCGAGGAGATGTTGATCACCAGCCCGCCTTCGCCGGCCGCCAGCATTTTGCGGAAAGCCCTGACCGCGGCGAAAGGCCCGCGCCAGTTGACGCGGAAGATATCGTCGATCAAGCGATCGTCGAGCGCGTCGAGATCGTTGTGCGGCACATAGCGGGTGATGCCCGCGCAGTTGACCAGAACGTCGAGCCGGCCGTGCTTGGCCTGCACTTCCGCAGCCAGCGAATTCAGCGTCGCGCTGTCGTCGACTGGCACATGCGTCGCCCAGTGACCATTGCCGGGGAGACTGGTCGCCAACGCCTGCGCCTCCTCCTTGCTGCTGTTGTACGTCACGACACATGTCGCGCCAGCCTTGGCGAAATGCCGGCAAATCGCGGAGCCGATCGCGCCGGAACCTCCGATGACGATGCAAACGTTTCCTTGCAGAGGAGCTTCCACGCCGGATCCGTTTCTGGAAAGGTGGATCGTGACTACGTGAATATCGTGAATATCGTGAATATCGTGAATATCGTGAATATCGTGAATATCGTAAATGTCGTGAATGTCGTAAATACCGTAAAAAATACTACGGCGCGGTTAAGTGTTTTTGCGAATCACTACATTTACGATATTCACGTCATTCACGGTACTCACGGCCTTTCACGCGGCGCGCAAGCGCCCGTAGCGCTTGACCCGAAGATCAGCCTGCGCCTTGTGGCCGGCGAAGCCTTCGACCGCGCACAGGCGCGAGCAGTATTCGCCGATCATCGCCGAGGACTCGGGCTTCACCTTCTGGTAGGTGCAGGTCTTGATGAACTTGCCGACCCACAAGCCGCCGGTGTAGCGCGCCGCCTTGCGCGTGGGCAGCGTGTGATTGGTGCCGATCACCTTGTCGCCGTAGGCGACGTTGGTTTCCGGTCCAAGGAACAGCGCGCCGTAGTTGCTCATGTTCTTGAGGAAATAATCCGGGTCCCTGGTCATGACCTGCACGTGTTCGGAAGCGATGCGGTCGGCCTCCTTCACCATTTCGGCGTGGTCCTTGCACACGATCACCTGCCCGTAATCCCGCCACGCCTGGCCGGCGATTGCCGCGGTCGGCAGCGTCTGGAGCTGGCGCTCGACTTCCTTCATCGTCTCTTCGGCGAGCCGGCGCGAGTTGGTGAGCAGGATCGCCGGCGAATTCGGACCGTGCTCGGCCTGGCCCAGCAGGTCGGTCGCGCACATCTCCGCGTCGCAGGAGTCGTCGGCAATGATCAGGGTTTCGGTGGGGCCCGCAAACAGGTCAATGCCGACCCGTCCCGAAAGCTGGCGCTTGGCCTCGGCCACGAAGGCGTTGCCCGGACCGGCGATCATGTCGGTGGCCTTGATCGTGGCGGTGCCGAGTGCCATCGCGCCGATGGCCTGCACGCCTCCGATGGTGTAGATCTCGTCGGCGCCGGCAAGACTCATCGCCGCAACGATCGCCGGATGCGGCTTGCCCTGGTACGGCGGCGCGCTGGCGATGATGCGCTTCACCCCGGCCACGCGCGCGGTGACGATGCTCATGTGCGCGGAAGCCACCAGCGGATACTTGCCGCCGGGGACGTAGCAGCCGACGCTCCCCACCGGGATGTTCCTGTGGCCGAGGATCACGCCGGGAAGCGTCTCCACTTCCAC
>CAYNFN010000032.1:0-4393 GCA_964396485.1 uncultured Alcaligenaceae bacterium | reverse complement strand
TACGCGAACTGCCTCATTCCCAACTCGCCCGCTTCACGCAGATCGACTACGACCGCGAAATGGCATTCGTCGCGATAGACGAGGAGGACGAGTTGCTGGGGGAGGTGCGGACCGTAACGGACCCCGACAACGAACGGGCCGAATTCGGCATTCTGGTTGGCTCGGGCGCGCAGGGAAAAGGGCTCGGCCATACCCTGCTGGAGAAAATGATCCGCTATTGCCGCGCCCGCGGAACCAGGGAACTGTTCGGCGACGTCCTCCCCACCAACTCACGGATGCTCGCGCTCGCCGAAAATCTTCACTTTAAGCGTGGCCGCCCTCCGGGCGATGGGGTGGCGCGGGTTTCACTAAGACTCTGAATTCAAGCCACCGGGAACGCCGTACTGATCCGGTTACCGGACGACAATTTTGTTCTGGCGAGCGCCCGATTTTTTCGGCAGAGTCAGCTCCAACACGCCATCGGCGTACTTGGCCTGGGTGGCGCCTTCGTCCACGTCCTGCCCAAGACTGAAACTGCGCGACACCTCGCCGCGATAGCGCTCGCTTCTGATCACACGCTCGCCCTCCTTCTCTTCCTTCTCCTGCTTCACTTCCGCGGAAATGGAGACCACGTTGCCGTCCACATTCACTTTGATGTCTTCTTTCTTCACCCCCGGGATGTCGGCACGGACCACATAGGCACCGTTGTTCTCCTTCACATCCATCTTGATCTGCGGGACCCGCAGCTGCTGCTCCAACTGCACCGGCCGCAGCATGAACCCCTTGAACAGATCGTCCAGATCCCCGAAGGGATCGTATCGCGTCAGATTCGCCATCTTCATTCTCCTTCTCTCTCTATGTCGGTGGGGCCTGCACCGGAATCCGGGACGGATTCGGTACCCCCTTCGGCTCTCGCCAGTTGCTCACGCAGTTCGGCTTCAGCCTCATACCAATCGTCCTCGGGTGAAGCCTCGTCAAAGCCACGCACTTGCGCACGGTAGTACGCAGCGGTCGCCACCATCTCCTGCCATTCTTCGTCGCTGAATTCGCTCCGTGGGTCCGTGGTCTTTTGATGTATGGTCCCGACCACCCGCTTCGGCTTCGTTGTTTTTCTCTTGGTCGCATGCGGCGCGTTGCGCGCAATCCTCCGACTTCTGTGCATCTGTGCGGCGGTCATGACCGTTCCCATTCAATCTTTCTGCGCGGCCTGAACTATCGAGCCGGCTTCTACCGTTGCAATTTAAAGAAGAACCACCGCGGACCCTTTGACGCAGATCAACCTGCGGAGCATCCGCATATCGACAAAGGGCAGCGTCCGTCCATGGCGCCGGATCATCGCGTCCAATTGACCCGCACCAGATACTCGTCCTGGCTGTACTTGATATCCAGTTTGCCCTGATAGGCGTGATGCAGGGCCTCACCGATCCGGCGCGCTAGATGCACGTCGGTGGTGGTGATGGTGATTACGCCGTCCTTCTCCATGATGTCCATGATGCGCTGGAGCGGGTGGTCCGCTGCTTCCCGCTGTTCCTCGTTTTGGACCAGGTGCCGGATTTCGTCCCGATGCGTGCCGAGAAACTCCCCGGACAACTTTACGTATCCCGCGGGATAGTGGTCCTTGATACGCTGGCATGCCGGACACAGATGCTCGTGTGCCTTCTCCGGCCGCGGAGCCCGCTGCCATCGGCCCCTGTGGTACACGACACCGCACTGCGGACAGAGCGCCGGCTCCGGCGGTTTGCTGCGAGCCAGATAAGGATCATGGTTAACTTCCTCGATTTGGCGGTCGCGGTGCCCCTTTGCGTGCGCCCTCGGTTCCTGTTCTCTCACGGCTTCTCCCTGATTGTCATTCCGCTTCGGTCCCACGCCCCTCATGAAGCTTTATGTCCCCGCGTAGCCTGCGCGCATTGTCTTCCAGTTGCCGGCGCGCTGCGTCGAAAGCGTCCCGCAGCGCAACGTATACATCCTGATGCTGGTCACGGTTCACGACCAGCTCGCCGCCCGGCACGTGCAGCGTGATCCGCACGTTGAAAAGCTTGCCCTGATGTTTGTGACGATGCGGTTGCTCCACACTGACGTGACAACTCATCAATTTCGGGTGAAACGACTCCAGTTTCCTTGTCTTCTCCCGGATGTGGCTCTCCAAAGCCTCCGAATGATCGATTTCGTGGAATACGATTTGCACGGGCACTGGCATGACTTCCCATCCTTTCAAAGCATCCTCTTTCTGACTTCGACTTCGCGTTTGTGCTCTCGCGACACCATGGTGGCAAGCGCCGACATCTCTTCGGCAAGCAGGGACAGCACGTCGTCGGCCGCGACAATCCCGACCAGTGAGCCGCCGGCGTCCGTCACGGGCAGACGCCGCACGCCCTTCATGCGCATCAATTCGATGGTTTCCGCAACGCCCGCGTTCTCGCGCACCGCCAGGAGTTCCCGGTTCATCACGTCGCCCACCTGGATTACGTCCGCGTTGAGCCCGAGAGCAAGCACTGCCACCACGATATCGCGGTCGGTAACGATCCCCGCCGGCACGCGTCTGCCGTTCGGCTCGTCGACAACGACAATGCTGCCCACGTGATGCTCGCGCATGAGTTGTGCAGCGCGCTTAGCCGTCGTGTCGCGACCGGTGAATACGACTTCACGACTGCAGATTTCGCCGATTGCCATGGCGCCACCCCCTTAATGTAATTCAAGTTCCATTTTGATCTTCGCGCCATTATTCGCTTTGACACAGGTCAAGCGCTTCCCGGAACTTGTATGGAGACTTGGCTTGCAATGGGATGGCGGGCTGGACCAGCCGGACTTCTGAAATGAGCCGACAAACAGGTGGTTGGGAACATTTTCCGCATGGGGCCGACATCGGCGTGCGCGGGTTCGGCGCGACCAGGGAAGAAGCCTTCGAACAGGCGGCACTGGCGCTCACCGCCGTGGTGACCGATCCGGCACTGGTTCGGCCTATCGCCAGGAACGAGTTTGCCTGCGAACTCTTCCGGGACCTGGACGAGCTTAGTCAGATGCAGGCGGCCCGTTCACGGCTCACAAGCGGCGAACCCGACCGCCGCGGCACAGACGCCTCGCAGCACCGAGTACGCCGGCCTGATCGTGTCATCGCATGGTAAGGACTGCAGCGCCAGTGAGGTTTCCGGCGCGTACCGAATCCAGCGCGCTGTTTGCATCCGCCAGTGAGTACAGTACCGCCACTGTGCGCACCGGCACGGTCGGCGCAATTGCCAGAAAGGCCTCGCCGTCGGCACGGGTCAGGTTAGCGACGGAAACGATGCGGCGCTCGCCCCATAGAAGCGAATAGGGAAACGCCGGGATATCGCTCATATGGATTCCGGCACATATGACGATTCCGCCCTTGCTGACGGCTTGCAGGGCCCTCGGAACCAGGTTGCCGACAGGGGCGAACAGAATAGCCGCGTCGAGAAGACGGGGCGGTTGCTCGTCGCTGGAGCCGGCCCATACCGCCCCCAGGCGCCTGGCAAACTCTTGCGCCGTGGCGTCGCCTTCGCGTGTAAACGCTAGAATTTCACGTCCTTCGTGGCGCGCAACCTGGGTGATGATGTGTGCGGCCGCGCCGAACCCATAAATTCCCACCCGGCGGGCGGTGCCGGCAGCTTGCAACGCCCTGTAGCCGATGAGTCCCGCGCACAGCAGCGGAGCGGCTTCCACATCCGAATACATGGCGGGCAGCCGGAAGCAAAACCGCGCATCCGCAACCATATACTCGGCATAGCCGCCATCCACCGTATAGCCGGTAAACCGGGCCTTCTCGCATAGATTCTCGCGGCCGCTCAGACAATAGCCGCACTCGCCGCAAGTCCACCCGAGCCAGGGAACTCCTACACGCTCACCAAGGGTCAGCGTCGTAACGCCTGGGCCAAGAGCCGCCACCGTGCCGACGACCTCATGGCCGGGAATGACGTTCCGCTTCGGATCTGACAGTTCGCCATCGACTACGTGAAGGTCTGTCCGGCATACCCCGCAAGCCGCCACCCTTATCAGGACCTGATGATCCAGCGGCACCGGAGTTTCCAGCGTGCATAGGGCCAGGGGGCGGCTTGCCCCAGCGAATTGCATTGCACGCATCGTCCGTTGAATTTCCAGTTTGGCGCCAGCTCAGTTCCCGCTCGCGCGGTAAATCGCCACGAGTCACCCGATCCTCGAATGCCGGGCAGCACGATGCGTCTCACACCATCCCATGGCCGGACGGGCCGTGCCAGCATGGAGTGCCGCCACAGTATCCCGGAGAAATCGCTGGACAGAACTTGCGAGCGGCTCCAACTTCATGCGTCTGCCGAGTAACTGTTCGCATGACGTCGTGCTCTGCGCGAAGTTCCTGACATAACCTTGCTACATGCCCATGCCGTGCGATTTCCTCCACTTGGCGTCCGTTACCGGCGCGGGC
>CAYNFN010000031.1:0-3390 GCA_964396485.1 uncultured Alcaligenaceae bacterium | reverse complement strand
ACGCGGTTCTTGAGCGTCACCCCGCGCAGCGATATCGGCGTGAACAAAAGCGGTCTTGATGCCATTCAGTTTCCTTTCGGGCGGAGGATCAAGCGGACAGGATTCCGGCCTGTCAGATCGTCCTTCCGCGAAATCGTGAATTGATCGATTGCAGCTTCCGGGTGTAAGAAGTCCCGAGATGTTACCGAAAAAACGTAAGAAACGCGGTTGTTCTTGACAGCTCTCATTCTAAAAGAGTTGACGCAAAGGCGCACTAAACCTCACCGCAAAGATTCTTTTCAATACCCCCTTGAGGGGTACGCAAAGGCGCAAAGGAAACGCAGAGAAAACCAAACGACGCATGTTAAAAAACGGGAGGATTCCGGTTTGCCTCACCCAGTCGATACATCGTGGTGGCGCGACTATCCACCTCATTTTGCTTTTCACCTCAAGTTGTTTTGCATTCCTTTGCGTTTCCTTTGCGCCTTTGCGTACCCCTCAAGGGGGTATTGAAAAGAATCTTTGCGGTGAAGATTGTCGCTTTAGAGAAGAGACAGCGAGCGAGAGATACGTTCGAGCGCCTGCTCCAGCAGCGAGCGCGCGCACGCGAAGTTGAGACGCAGAAAGCCTGGCGCACCAAAAAGCGCGCCATCATAAAGTCCGACACCGGCCTCTTCGAGAAACTCTTGCGCGTTGTTGACCGGCAGCGCGCGCGCATCGATCCACGACAGATAGGTCGCTTCCGCGTGCCAGATGCGTAGCGCCGGAATGCGGCCGATTTCCCGCTCCACCAGGTCGCGGTTGCCGCGCAGGTAGTCGAGCAGCACGAGCTGCCAATCCTTGCCATCGCGGTAAGCGGCGAGCGTCGCGATTAATCCCATCATCCCGACGTGGTGGACGATCCCCGCCATCGTTTTCCTGATATTTGCGCGCACCGCCGGGTTCGACGCGATCGCATAGGCGCAGCCGAGCGCGGGAAGGTTGAAAGTCTTGCTCGCCGACATCAGCGTCACCGTGCGGCGCGCGAAATTTTCACTTAGCGACGCAACGGGAACATGGTGCTTGTCCGGATCGAGGATCAGGCCGCAATGGATTTCGTCGGAACAGAGCGTGAGGTCATGGCGTTCGCACACGTCGGCAATTGCCTGCAGTTCGTCGTGCGAGAATACGCGGCCGACCGGATTGTGCGGATTGCAGAGCAGCAGCAGGCGCGACATCGGCGTGATGGCGCGCTCGAGCGCTGCGATGTCCCAGTTCCAGACGCCGTTCTTTTCTGACATGGGTACGCGCACCGCGTTTCGCGCCGAATCGACCGGCGCGGACAGGAAGGGCGGATAGACCGGCGTGGCGGTGAGGACGTCGTCGCCCGGTTCGCCGAAGGCGCGGCACACCACGTTGAGGCCGACCACCAGTCCCGGCAGCCAGACGATCCAGTCCGATTTGATCTTCCAGCGGTAGTCGCGCTCCAGGCAGGCGACGATGGTGCCGGCCAGTTCGGCGGGCGGATCGCAATACCCGTAGATCGGATGATCGACCCGGCGATGCAGCGCTTCGACCACTGCCGGCGCGCAGGCGAAGTCCATGTCCGCCACCCACAGCGGAATCACGTCCCGGCCTTTGTACTTATTCCACTTGATGCTGCCCGTGCCGCGGCGGTCTATCGGCGTGTCGAAGTCGAACTGATTTTGATTCATGAGAAAGCAGAACCGCGTTTAACACGAAGGGCACGAAGGAAAAACGAAGGTACACGAAGGAGAAGCAAAAGCAAGGTTAACAAGGAACCCTGAAAAGGGTCGATAAAAGGGGGTGGCTGATATCTTGAATAGCTCGCGAAGGGACCAGCCGTCATTCGAAACAGCTGTTCCTCTCGTTTCTTTTTTGTCTTGGTTTTCCTTCGTGATCCTTCGTTTTTCCTTCGTGCCCTTCGTGATGAAAGAGGTTGCTCTGGATTCAGTGGAAATCGCGAGAGTGGGTGACGAGGTTGCCGAGCAGAGCCGAGTAGTCCACCAGTTTTCCAGCGATCAGGTGAGTGACTGCGCCTTCGCGTTCCAGCACCCCGTGCACGCCTAGCAGGCTGGCGGCCAGCAGCGGGCGGCGCTGCTTCTCCGACACGCCTCTCCACACCACTACGTTGATCTGGCCGGTCTCGTCTTCGAGGGTGATGAAAATGACCCCGCTCGCGGTGCCGGGCCGCTGCCGGCAGGTGACCAGTCCGGCGACGCGCACCGGTTTTCCCGTCGGCGTGTGCAGCAGTTCCTGCGCGGTGATCATGCGTAAGCGCGCGAGTTGCGGGCGCAACAGCGCCAGCGGATGCCGGCGCAGCGTCAGCCCCAGGCTGGCGTAATCGGCGACGATGTCCTGGCCTTCGGTGGGCGCGGGCAGATCGACTGCGGATTCGACGATCGTAGTGTGAGTGAGCACCGGTGGACGTTCCTCGATCCCGGCGACCAGCCACGCCGCGTTGCGGCGATGCCCGGCCAGCGATGCCAGCGCGCCGGCTTCGGCGAGGCAGCGCAGGTCGCGGCGGTTGAGTCCGGCCTGCAGGGCCAGTTGTTCAAAATTCAAGTCCGTTGGTATTTCGTGTGAATCGTGGCTGCAGCAATCGTCGGGTATTACTCGAACACTCGAAAAATTTTCCCTCATCCCCATCCCTTCTCCCGCGGGGAGAAGGGGGTTTTCCCCTCTCCCTTCGGGACAAGGGAACACTTGAAGCGGAGCAGAGGGAGGCGCGGCGCGCCAGGTGAGGGAGATTTTGGGAGGCGAGCCACCCACACGGATGTCTGAAGGACAAAAATTCAATAATTTTGAGGACGACAGAAGTAGTTCTCTTGCAGCAATCAGACGTTCGGCTGCGGCTTCGGACAACCCGCCGACCATGCGCAAGCCCAATCGAATGGCGGGCTGGGAAAAGCGGTGACGGGTGACGAGTGACGGGTGACGAGCAAAGTCAGAACCGGTTTCCCTCGCACCTCGTGCCTCGTGCCTAGCGCCTGAGCCGCTGTGCGGCTCCAGCGTACAGTCCCACTCGCTCTGCAGAACGTCGACGGGCCTGACCTCGATGCCGTGGCGCTGCGCGTCCTGCACCAGTTGCGACGGCGCGTAGAAGCCCATCGGCTGGCTGTTGAGCAGCGCGCAGGTGAACGCCGCGGGCTCATGGCACTTGAGCCACGCAGAGACGTAGACCAGCAGCGCAAAACTCGCCGAGTGCGACTCGGGAAAGCCGTATTCGCCGAAACCCAGGATCTGCTGAAAGATCTGCCTGGCGAACTTCTCGCTGTAGCCGCGTTCGCGCATTCCGGAAATCAGCTTCTCCTCGAATTGATGCAGCCCGCCTTTCCTGCGCCACGCCGCCATCGAGCGGCGCAGATGATCGGCTTCGCCCGGCGTGAATCCGGCGGCGACCACGGCAAG
>CAYNFN010000030.1:0-3520 GCA_964396485.1 uncultured Alcaligenaceae bacterium | reverse complement strand
CAAACCAGGCGAAGGTGGATTTCAACCGGGAGGCGATTATCGGGCGGCTCCAGGGCATGGATGCCGCGGTCATTACCACTTCGGATCCCATTGACGAGGAGTTTCTGACACGCTGCCCGGGCTTGAAAGCGGTGTGCAGCGCGAGCGTGGGCTTCAATCACATTGACCTGGAGGCCTGCACGCGGCATGGGGTGATTGCCACCAATACCCCGGGCGTGCTCACCGACAGTGTTGCCGACATGGCGCTCTGCCTGACACTGGCGACGGTGCGCCGGCTGAGCGAAGGCGAGCGCATGGTGCGTGCGAACCAGTGGAAGGGCTCGCACCTCAAGCAGATGCTGGGACACGACCTGCACCACGCCACGGTGGGGGTTTGCGGTTTCGGAAGGATAGGCCAGGCGATCGCCAGACGCCTGCGCGGATTCGACACCAAGCTGCTCTACACGGACATCAGCCGCGCCGACCGGAAGATAGAGGATCTGCTTCAGGCCACCTACGCCAGTAAGGACGATCTGCTGCGGCAGTCGGACATCGTCATCCTGATTCTGCCTTACACCCCGGAGACGCATCACTACATCGGCAAGGCGGAGCTGGCAAAGATGAAGGTCTCGGCGGTGCTGATCAACATCGCGCGTGGCGGAATCGTCGACGACACGGCGCTGGCAGATGCGCTGAAAGCAGGGCGCATCTGGTCTGCGGGCCTGGATGTCTACGAAAACGAACCAGTAGTAAGTCCGGCGCTGTTTGGACTGACCAATGTCGTGCTCACGCCGCACATCGCCAGCGCCACCGAACCCACTCGGCAAGCCATGGCAATGCTCGCCGCGCAGAACTGCGTTGCCGCGCTCACCGGCGGCGCGCCGCCCAACCTGCTCAATCCGGACTACCGCAAGTATTCCAAGGCGTAAACCTTTTCACCGCAAAGGCGCAAAGGCGCAAAGGAAACGCAGAGAAAACCAAACGAAGCGTGTCAAAAAGCGGGGGGTTCCGATTTGTCCCGCCCAGTCGATATATCGCGGTGGCGCGACGATCCACCTATTTGCTTTTTAACCTCAAGTGTTTTTGCTTTCCTTTGCGTTTCCTTTGCGCCTTTGCGTCTTTGCGGTGAGGATTTGAATAATGACAGAACTTTACAAACTTAGCCTGCGTGAAGCCGCACAGCGCATCCGCTCGGGGCGGCTGACCAGCGCCGGTTACATGAAAAGTTTGCTGGCGCGGATCGTGGCTTTGGAGAAGAACTTCCAGGCTTGGCAATGGCTGAGCCTCGATCGTGCCATGGCATTGGCGGAGAAGGCCGACCAGGCTGACGGTCCGATGCGCGTGGCGCATCCGCTGCACGGCATTCCGATCGCGGTGAAGGACAACTTCTATACCGCGGGAATTCCCACCGAAATGGGCTGCCGCGCTTACGCCGGTTACGTCCCGGACGAAACCGCCGACGTGGTGAAGCGCCTCGAAGCGGCCGGCGCGATCATGCTCGGCAAGACGGTCACCACCGAAGCGGCGTTCATGGTCCCGGCCAAGACCCGCAACCCGTGGAACAACGCGCACACGCCCGGCGGCTCCTCCAGCGGTTCAGCTGCCGCAGTAGCAGCGGGATTCGCGGCCGGCGCGCTCGGCACCCAGACCAACGGCTCGGTAATCCGTCCGGCGGCCTTCTGCGGCATTGTCGGCTACAAGCCCAGCTCCGGGCAGATGTCGGTGCGTGGCGTCATGCCGTTCTCGCCGACACTGGATCAACCCGGCGTGTTCGCGCGCAACGTCGCGGATTCCGCATTCCTGGCTTCCTGCCTTACGGTGCACCGTACCGCGATCACGCCGGAGGTCAAGCCGCTGAGAACCGTCCCGCGCATGGCCGCGGTGCGCTCGCCGGTGTGGCACCTTGCTTTGCCTGACCAGCGCGCGCAGTTCGAAGCCGATATCACGCGGTTGCGCGAGGCCGGCGCATCGGTGGACGTGCTGGAGGTCCCGGGTGAGTTCGACGGCGCGCACAAAGTCCATCGCACCATTATGCTGTTCGAGGCGGCGCGCGCGGCGAAGGAGGCGCGCTCGGCGTATCGCGACAAGTTTTCCGACTATCTCAATGCGGCGCTGGACGAGGGCGAGGGCATGCGCGAGCCTGATTACCGCGACGCGTTGAAGGCGCGCGCGCAACTGCAGCAGAGCCTGGCGCATTTTTTCGACCGCGGCTACGCGGCGATCATCACCCCGCCGGCGGCGGGGGAGGCGCCGGCCACGCTCACCAATACCGGCGATCCGCGCTTCTGCACCATCTGGACACTGGTCGGCGCGCCGGCGATCACCATTCCCACCGGCAAGGGACCGAGCGGTATGCCGCTGGGTTTGCAGATCATCGGCGCGGCCGAGGAAGAGAACTATCTGCTCGCCACGGCTGCGTGGTGCGAGCGGCATTCGCCTTTCCACGGTTTGATCTAGGTCGATGCGCTAACCACGGAGGACGCGGAGGACACGGAGGAAAAACAAAAACGAGGAAAAGCAAACTGGGGTTAAAGGCGGGGGGCCGTTCGCGAACCTGTGCCACCAATTTTCACTGCGATGCATCATTAGTCAATGAAAGGTTTTAACCCGGTCACGTCTTTTTTTTGCTCTTGCTTTTCCTCCGTGTCCTCCGCGTCCTCCGTGGTGAGGGTTTTTCAGGGTTTGGGAGGAAATTCAGATGAAAGTCGGATTCGTAGGGCTGGGAATCATGGGCCGGCCGCAGGCGCTGAACCTCTTGAAGGCCGGCCATGCGATGGCGGTGTGGGCGCGACGCACGGAGTCCATGCAGCCGCTGGCCGATGCGGGCGCGACCGCGTGCGCCAGCCCCAGCGCAGCAGCGGCGCTGGCAGACGTGGTGTTCGTGATGGTGTCCGACACCCCGGATGTGGAGCAGGTGATCTTTGGACCGAAAGGCATCATCGAAGGCGCCAGACCCGGCACCGTGGTGGTGGACATGAGCACCATCTCGCCGGTGGCCACCCGTGACATGGCAAAGAGGCTCGCAGACAAGCGCATCGAGATGCTGGATGCGCCGGTCTCGGGCGGCGAGGTCGGCGCGATAAACGGCACGCTCTCGATCATGGTCGGCGGAACGCCCGAAGTGTTTGCCAGAGTCAAGCCACTGTTCGAATGCATGGGCAAGAACATCGTGCATATCGGCGCCAATGGCGCGGGACAGGTGGCCAAAGCCTGCAACCAGATCGTCGCTGCGGTAACGCTCGAAGCGGTTTCCGAAGGATTGACCCTCGCGCGACGCAACGGCGCGGATCCGGCCAGGGTGCGCGAGGCGCTGCTCGGCGGGTTTGCCTGGAGCAAGGTGCTCGAGGTCCACGGCCGCCGCATCATCGAGCGCGATTTCAAACCGGGATTCAAAGCGAAACTACATAGGAAAGACCTGAGGATCGTCACCGACACCGCCGCGCACCTCGGGCTTACGCTGCCGCAAGCGAGCCTGGTCGCCTCGCACCTGAATGCGCTGGTCGGTTTGGGTTGCGGCGACGAAGACTCGGCGGCGCTGGTG
>CAYNFN010000029.1:0-10656 GCA_964396485.1 uncultured Alcaligenaceae bacterium | reverse complement strand
TGGCGCCATCTCAGCCCCTAACCTCGCGCTCAGGGGCGCGGGCGTTAGACCGCTGAGAACGTATGACTCTGGCGATCTTGTTTAGTGGAGACGAAAATGAAGAAGCCCTTTACCATCATCTCGATTGTTGTCTTTTCGCTGGTTTCCGTACTGCAATTTTTGCGATTCATCCTGGGCTGGGAGGTCACGGTGAATGCAGTCAGCATTCCCGCGTGGGTGAGCGGGATTGCCTTTGTAGTTGCCGCGGGTCTCGCGGCAATGCTATGGCTGGAAACGCGCAAGTGAACCATCGGACTAAGCGCCGGTTCGAGAGCAAGTGGAAATGGGGTCAGACTCGATTAATGGTGGAAATGGGGTCAGACTCGATTTATCTGTTAGACTTTTGAGCGTCTACGCATTGAAAGGCGCTTTCCCTCCCCAATGTCCCGCCTACCCCGCTTCTTCGCAGACGGTGTAGCCCTGCATGTCATCCAGCGCGGCAACAACCGCGACCCGGTTTTCGGGGCGGAACCCGATTACCTCTTTTACCTGGACTGTCTTGAACGCGCCGGGAGCAAACACGCTCTGGCCATCCACGCCTATGTGCTGATGACCAACCACGTGCACCTGCTTGCCACCCCGTCCCACGAGGCGAGCTTGCCCAAGACGCTGCAGTCGGTGGGACGGCGCTACGTCCAGTATTTCAATTACACCCACCGACGCACCGGCACTCTGTGGGAGGGCCGCTACCGCGCGACTGTGGTCGACTCCGAGCGTTATCTGCTGACCTGCATGCGCTACATTGAGTTGAATCCTGTTCGCGCCGATGGTATGGCACAACATCCGGCTGATTACCCCTGGTCGAGCTACCGGGCGAATGCGCTCGGCGCGGCCGATTCGCTGCTAAGCCCGCACGAGTTGTATCGCCGGCTTGGTCGCTCCGTCGCGGACCGGCAATCGAGCTATCGGCAGCTCTTCCGGGCGCAACTGACCAAGACCGATATTGAGACAATCCGGGAGGCGACCAACAAAGCCTGGGCCTTGGGCAACGATCGCTTCCGGGCTAAGATTGAAGCCTTGGCCGGCAGACGCGCCGCTCCGCTACCACGTGGACGACCCGTCAAGAGTGATTGATAAATCGAGTCTGACCCTATTTTTCCTATTTTTCCTATTTTTCGCCCCGATGCGCAAGATCGCCCAGCGTTACCGCGAACCCTGGTTGCTCAGTTACGCACCCGAACTGGCCTATCTGGGCGCCTCGGCGATCGTGAAGCTCTATGCCCAGCGCATGAAGATCGAGCAGCAGTTTCGTGACACCAAGAATCTCGCCCTTGGCATGGGCCTCTCGCAATCGAAGAGTCGTGGTCAACTGCGGTTGCAGGCGCTGCTCTTCATCGCGCATATCGCGCAACTGGCCAAGCGCTTGATCGGCGAGGCGGCAAAAGCGAAGCAACTGGCGCTCCAACTGATGAGCAACAACTCCAAACACCACAACACCATATCGGTAATGACCCTGGCGACCCGTGTCATTGAGAGGCCGGATCTGCTACGCGAAATCGCTAATCCATGGAGAGAACTGCAAACCCTGCGACGACAGGCTGTCTTGGCAATCAGTCTCGCCATGCAAAGCTCGTGATTCGTGGGGAAACCTCAGAGTCTGACCCTATTTTCTATATTTTCTATCAGAGCCCAACCCGGCGCTCAACCCGAGCGCCAAGAAGCGTTGCTTCTTGGTTCCCGCCCCGCTTCGCGCGTCGGCGCCCGGTTAGCTCTGCGTTAGGCAGTGGGCAATCAAAGGGGAAACTATGAAATTGATCATCGCAAACATGAAGTGGATCATGATCGTGTCCGGTGCGCTTACGTGCACAATGCTCTACGCCGCCATCGCGCCACAAGCCGCGCTACGCTCCACGTTCGGCGCGGTCTTGGAGGGCCCACTCGCCGAGATCGTCGTCCGTAATTGGGGCGCACTGATCGCCCTCGTAGGAGCGATGCTGATCTACGGTGCATTCAATCCACCGACTCGCCCGCTAGTTCTTACAGTTGCTGGCCTCAGCAAGCTGACGTTTATTGGTCTTGTTCTCGCCTACGGTAAGGAATACCTCGGACATCAGGCCGGCGTCTCCATTGCGGTTGATCTGGTGATGGTAGTGCTCTTCATCACCTATCTCGTAGGGATGCGCCGTGGCCAAACCACTGCCTAACTATAGTTCGAGCGGACGCGCTAAAGCGCGCCGCTCAACAAGACGTTAAGCAGTATTAGGTAGGAGACTCATTCATGCATTCTGTGCTAGGGCGCCGGTTATTCTGCTTTCTGGTGTTGATGACGATGAAGTCTGTTGCCACCGCAGACGTAGATTCGCTTGAACAATATCGGATTGCATACGAATACAAAGGTGCCATATTTGTAATATCGGGCACTGGCAAATCTATTTTTAAATTGCCTTTAGAAAATCTGTATTTGCCGGATGCGCACCCAGACGGAGATCGTATCGTCTGTGTGCGTAAGAATGAGTCGAATTCATCGGAGCTTATAGAAATTACGCTCGATAAAGAAGCCAATTTTCCAACCACTGTTTTGTATACGGCAACGGTCGGTCAGTTTATTGGCTCACCTGTTTGGTCTCAAGATGGAAACCAGGTTGGCTTCCTGGTCTCTAGGAAGGTTCTGGTTCTTGATATGAAAGCCCGGAAAATTGCACTGCAAATCGAGATTAATGAATTGCCAACCGTGCCGGATCCGACCTTAACGACGTTACACGATAACCATTACATGCGTTGGAGCAAGGATGGCTTGCGACTCTATCTGCGTGTTCGGAAAACAAACGTAGAAAGAAATCAAACCAATCCTGGCCAACCGGAATTATGGAGATTAGGGGAAATAGAAATATCTTCTGGCAGTTTTTCTTGGCATCAAAATGCTTCCTTCAACTTTATTTACAATAGAATTTTTCCAAAGACCACCAAAGTGCATGACTCTCCCGCGATTGTTACGTTGTTTGGTTCAGTTGAAAATCCCGTTTTGCGTCCCATCTGGTCTCCTGATCGGCGTTACTATTTTTATGAAACCCTTAGAGAAGGCTTCATGGCAAAAGGATGGATTGAGCGTTACGATACAGAAACGAAGAAAAGCAAATCTATAAAGACACTCTGGTGGGCTCCGTATGTCGAATAGTAATTGATGCATTGCCCAACAATTCGTCCAAGCTGACAAACCCACTGCGCGGCTTTGCAGCGTACCTCAATCGTTAGCTCTCACGGCAAGACAAGCGTTGGTTCATTATCGGTAGCCTGGCTGCGGCGCGCTGACGAACCGCGATACGAAAGCGGCGACACCGCGCCGCTCGCGAGAACACCCACGAAGACCAGTTCGGAACCGCCCGAAAGCAGCGTTGCGGCGAGAAAGCTGCTCAGGAACAGGGTGCCGGGGCCGACCGATTCGTTCAGTCGGACAGCGGGGAAATGAGGATGAACAAACCGAGGAATCTGGCGCGCCCGGCGGGAGTCGAACCCACGACCTTCGGCTTCGGAGACCGACACTCTATCCAGCTGAGCTACGGGCGCAATGAGGCGCTAGTTTACGGGCAAACGGGGTTTTGCGTCCATCGGGATCCTGTTTCGGGCAGCGCGAATGACCTATAATTCGCCGCTTCCAGCGCGTCAGACCAAGGGTTTTTTCATGGCCGAAGGCCACATTGAAGAGCACTCATCGCAGATCAAGACGCCGAAGACTCTCATCGTCGTTATCGTGCTTTCCTTCCTGGTACCGGTGCTCGGGATCGTCATGATTGCAGTGCTCAACACCGGCGGGCTGAAGATTGATCCAAAGAGATCGGCGATGAGCGATGAAGCGGTTGCGCGGCGGCTCAAGCCGGTCGGCGAAGTCGTCATCGCGGAAGCCGGCACCCCCATGTCCGCCACCGCAACAGAATCCACGGCAACGACGGCCGGCGACCCGGCGCAGACCGCGACGGCTGCGGCGAAGTCGGCAGGCGGCGCGGCAGACGGCAAGAAAACCTACGGCGCGGCCTGTGCCATGTGCCACGCCGCTGGAGTCGCCGGCGCTCCCAAGACCGGCGACAAGGCGGCGTGGAAGCCACGCATCGCGCAAGGCAAGGATGTGCTGTACGCCAGCGCAATCAAGGGAAAGAATCTGATGCCGCCCAAGGGCGGCGCGGCTTCCTTTCCCGACGCCGACATCAAGGCCGCGGTGGATTACCTGATCAGTCAGGGGAAATAGTCGGTGACCCGTCACGAGTGACGAGTAACCGGAGCGGAACACACCGATTAGGGCGCAGCAACGGCTGCGCCCTTTTGTTTCTGCCTTGGCTGCAAAGACCGCAAGTTTTGTCGCGGAACGCGCGTCTCTTGGTTACCATTTGATGGCGAAGCTCGATATCCCGCAAAGCGGGGCACTCGTCACTTGTCACCCGTCACGGATTTTCAATGGCCACTTACGCTATAGGCGACCTGCAGGGCTGTTACGACCCGCTGCGGGAACTGCTCGAAGAAATCGGTTTCAACGCGACGCGCGACCGCTTGTGGTTCGTCGGCGATCTGGTGAACCGCGGCCCGCAGTCGCAGGAAGTGCTGCGTTTCGTCAAAGGCCTCGGCAGCCGCGCGGTTACGGTACTCGGCAATCACGATCTGCATCTGCTGATGGTCGCCGAGGGCCGCGCGAAGTTGCGCAAGGGCGACACCCTTGCCGCCATCCTCGAGGCCCCCGATCGTGAAGAACTGCTTGCATGGATGCGGGGGCTGCAGATGATGCACGTTGAAGACGAGTACGCGATGGTTCACGCCGGTTTGCTGCCTTCGTGGAGCGTGCCCAAGGCGCTCGACCTCGGGCACGAAGTCGAGGAAGTGCTGCGCGGGCCCGGGTACCAGAGCCTGATGGCGCACATGTACGGCAATCAGCCGGATCGCTGGGGTGACGCGTTGAGCGGATACGATCGTTTGCGCGTGATCATCAACGTGATGACCCGGCTGAGAATATGCACCGCCGACGGCCGCATGGAATTCAGCCACAAGGGCCGGCTCGAGGACATCCCGGAAGGTTACGTTCCGTGGTTTGCGGTGCCGAACCGCAAGAGCGCCAACGCAACCATTATTTGCGGTCACTGGTCGGCGCTCGGTTTGCTGGCCGAGAAAAACCTTCTGGCGCTGGATTCGGGTTGCCTGTGGGGCCGGCGCCTGTCGGCGGTCCGCCTGGAGGATCGGCGGATATTCCAGGTTACGTGTCCCCAGGGAAGCGCTGACTAAACGCCGCAGCGATCGCCGCGTGCGTCTCGCGCGCAACGTCCCGCCGCGACTTGCCCTCGGCATCGATCGGCGGCAGGAAAATCAGCTCCGCCACGATCTTGCGTTCCCGCAAGATCATCGCCATGGATTCGATCAGGCTGGTTTCCCCGACATAGCTGGCGTTGACGTTCACCCGACGTTCCTCGTCCAGGTATCGCAGCGCCACCGGGAACACCAGTGCGCGCTCGTCCACCGCGGGCTGCAGCAGAGAGGCGTGGAAGGGTTGCAGGCCGGTGCCGTCGGTGGTCGTCCCTTCGGGAAACACGCCGATGGCGTCCCCGGCGAGGAATGCAGCCTGGATCGCCTGATTGATGCGCGTGGCGTGACGGCTTTTGCCGCGCTGGATGAACAACGTCCCGGTCCTGGCCGAAAGCCAGCCGATCAGCGGCCAGCGGCGCACTTCCGATTTGGCGATGAAGCGCACCTGCCACACCGAGTGCACCAGCGGGATGTCGAGCCAGGAAACGTGATTCGCGACCAGCACCGCCGCACGATCCTTGACCGCGGGAGGGGCGCCGTGCAAACGCGGCTCGACGTTGACGGCGGAGAGAATGCGCGCCGACCAGCGCGCCACGGCCAGCCGGCGCCGCGCGCTACCATAGAAAGGAAACAGCAGGGCCACGGTGGCAATGCCGGCGAAGAGGTGGAACAAAAGAAGCGTTGAACGATAGAAGCGGACCGCAATCGAGGTCTGTTCTCTATCGCGAAGGGTCATGCTTCAGGAAATGGCGGGCAAGTCGCCGTTTTTTTCGGTCCCCACGGCGACCGGCCGAACGCGTCGCGAAAACGCGCGTCGATTTCGTCACGCGAGAACTGGTGGTTCTGCGCGCCGCGCTGGGCGATCTTGATTGAGCCGAGCAGCGAGGCCAGCCTGCCGGTTGTCGGCCAGTCCAGATCGTCGGCGATGCCGTACAGCAAACCCGCGCGGTAAGCATCGCCGCAGCCGGTCGGATCCACCACCTGCGCCGGCTTGACGCTGGGAATCGTTTCGGTCCTGCCGCCGGAATACACCAGCGAACCCTGCGCACCCTGCGTGACCACGAAAGCCTTCACCAGTTTTGCCAGCTCTTCAATGGTCCTGCCGGTGCGTTCCTGCAGCAGCTTCGCCTCGTAACCATTGGTCGCCACGTAGTCGGCCTGCCTGATGAAATTCAACAGCTCCTCGCCGTTGAACATCGGCAAACCCTGGCCGGGATCGAATATGAACGGGACGCCGGCCTGGTGCACTTCGCTGGCATGCTGCAGCATGCCCTCGCGCCCGTCCGGCGCCACGATCCCCAGCCCCATGTCGCGTGCATCGGCAACATGGTTCAGATGCGAGGAATTCATCGCCCCCGGATGGAACGCGGTGATCTGGTTGTCGTCCAGATCGGTGGTGATGAAAGCCTGGGCGGTGAACGTGCCCGCTACCTGGCGCACGTGCGCCTGCGACAGCCGCAGCTTGTCCAAACGGTAAGCGTAAGGCTGATAGTCCTCGCCGACGGTCGCCATGATCAACGGATCGCCGCCCAGCATTTTCAGCGTGTAGGCGATATTACCGGCGCATCCGCCGAATTCGCGGCGCATGTCAGGCACCAGGAAGGAAACGTTGAGGATGTGGATCTGGTCGGGAAGAATGTGATTCTTGAAGTAGCCGCCGAACACCATGATGGTGTCGTAGGCGATCGATCCGCATATCAGTGTGCGCATGCTCCGCCGGGTCCGGTGATCTCAGCGATTCAGCACAAAGGGCGTGAATCCGAGTTCCTGCCGGATGCGTTCGGCGGCGCGCTCGGCCTCTCCGCGACTGGGGTAAGGCCCCGCACGCACCCTGTACAGGCTGTCGCCACGGTACAGTTGCATCGAACCGGCAAGCCAGCCCAGGTCCATGCGCATCTTGCGCAGGAATGCGTCGGCATTTTCCTCCGCCGAGAAGGCGCCGAGCTGCACGAAGATACCGCCGGCCTCGCTGCTTACTGGCACCGCAACCGGGACGGGTGCGGCCGGCGCTTCGCCGCTTCCGGGAATGATGGTTTGGACTTCAACCATGGCGCTGCCCTGGCCGATGATGCCGATACGGTGCGCGGCAGCATAGGAAAGATCGATCAACCGGTCCTCATGGAACGGGCCGCGATCGTTCACGCGCACGACCACGGATTTGCCGTTGGCGACATTGGTGACCCGGGCGTAACTCGGCAGCGGCAGCAGCGTGTGCGCCGCACTGAGCGCGTACATGTCGTAAACCTCGCCCGAGGAGGTCTTCTGGCCGTGGTAGCGCTTGCCGTACCAGGTGGCCACGCCGCGCTGCTGGTACGGAGTCAGCTGCGTGTGAGGCGTGTAGGTGCGGCCGAGCACCGTGTACGGGCGGCTGGTGTACTTGTTGATCGGCTCGATCTTCGGAGTCGGTTCGGGAATCGAATCCAGATCCGCCGGCGGGTTGGCGCCCGGCCCGTCGTCGAGATAATAACCGCCGGGCTTCGACCCGGGGCGGCCGGGAGCGCTGGCGCAACCCGCGATAATCATGGCGGCGAACGCCGCCATGATTATCGCGGAGGTTCGAGGTACGAGGGCTGAGGTACGAGTAAATACGCTATGTCTTGACCGCATTGGATTGATTCATACATTTGTGAAAGTTCGAAGTTCACTTTCCTGTTTTTTCTCGGACCTCGGCCCTCGTACCTCGGCCCTAGGTCTGAACCAGCCTTCGATGAGTATGGATGCTCATCAGCAAACCGACGCTGAATAGTATCGTCACCAGCGAGCTGCCGCCAAAACTGATGAGCGGCAGCGGCACGCCCACTATCGGCAGGATTCCGCTCACCATCCCCATGTTGATGATGGCGTAAGTGAAGAAGGTCAGCGTGATCGCACCGGCGAGCAGCCGGGTGAACAGCGTCGGGGCGTTGGCTGCGATCACCAGCCCGCGGCCGACAACCAGCAGGAACAAAACCATCAGCACCAGGTTGCCGAACAGACCGAACTCTTCCGCGTACACCGCGAAGATGAAATCGGTGGTGCGCTCCGGCAGGAAGTCGAGATGCGACTGGGTGCCGTTGAGCCAACCCTTGCCGAAAACTCCGCCCGATCCCAGCGCGATGGTGGACTGTATGGTGTGATAGCCCGTACCCAGCGGGTCCTGCGAGGGATCGAGCAGCGTCAGCACCCGCTGGCGCTGGTAGTCGTGCAGCATCGACCACAGAAACGGAAGGCTCGCCCCGCCCGCCAGCGTAAGGCCGACCAGGATTTTCCACGACAGCCCGGCGAGAAACAGCACGAAGAACCCGGCCGCGGTTACCAGCAGCGCGGTGCCGAGGTCGGGCTGTTGCGCGATCAGCAGCACCGGCATCAGCACCAGCAGCGCGCCGACGCCGAAGTCGCGCATTTTCAGCACCGCCTCATAGCGATCAAAGTACCAGGCCAGCATCAACGGCACCGCGATTTTCGTCAGCTCCGAGGGCTGGAAGCCGGTGAATCCCAGATCGAGCCAGCGCCGCGCACCATTCACGATCTCGCCGAACGCCGCCACCGCTAACAGGAGAACCAGGCCGAGGACATACAACGGCAGGGCGATGCGGGAGAGGTAATGCAAGGGCACGATGGCGGCGATACACATCACCACGAGCGCCACGCCGATGCTA
Source organism: uncultured Alcaligenaceae bacterium (assembly GCA_964396485.1). GTDB lineage: Bacteria > Pseudomonadota > Gammaproteobacteria > Burkholderiales > JACQAP01 > JACQAP01. Next base: position 1,759 of record CAYNFN010000029.1, on the reverse strand, counting down.
GCCATTTGCGTCGCCACGCGCTCGAGGCTCGCCCCCGCGGCGCTGTACAGGGTCAGCAAACCGATCACCAGCAGGATCGCCACTAGCGTCAGCAGTTGGCGATCGAGGTGCTTGACCAAATAGGCGAACAGACGGTTAATCACCTTCCTGCTCCTGTTCCAGCACCTGCTCCAGGGCCTGCTCCTGTTCCGGCGCCAGCTCGGGGACTGATTCCTGGGCCGGTTCCTGCGCCGGTTTGCGCGTCGAGGGTTTCACCGACTGCGGCTCCTTGCCCAGCAGATAGAAGTCGATGACCTGGCGCGCGATCGGCGCGGCGGTGCTGCTGCCGTGGCCGCCGTTTTCCACCAGCACCGCCACTGCGATCTTGGGATCGTCCGCGGGAGCGTAGCCGATGAACAGCGCGTGGTCGCGGTGGCGCGCGTGAATGCGATCCTTGTCGTACTTCTGCCCTTTCATTCCGATAACCTGCGCGGTGCCGGTCTTGCCGGCAATCAGGTACTTCGCACCCATGCCCGCCCAGGCCGCGGTTCCGCCCGGTTTCATCACGCCCACCATCGCGTCGCGCACGCGCTTGACGTTCTCGGGCTTCAACGCTACTTCGCCGATCGGTTCCGGCTCGATGGTGGTCAACTCGCCAGTCTGACTGCCCTGAATGTGCTGCACCAGGTGCGGGCGGAAAATGCGGCCGTCGTTGGCCAGAATCGTCGTGGCGATCGCAAGCTGCAGCGGCGTGGTCAGATTGTAGCCCTGGCCGACGCCCACCGAGATGGTGTCGCCGGCAAACCATTTCTGCCGGAAGCGCCGCTGCTTCCATTCCTGCGAGGGCAACAGCCCCGCGACCTCGCCTTCGATATCGATGCCGGTCTTCCTGCCGAGGCCGAACTGGCCGATGAATTCGTGGATGGCGTCGATGCCGAGCTCGTGCGCCAGGCCGTAGAAATAGGTATCGCAGGACTCGACGACCGCCTTGTGCATGTTCACGATGCCGTGGCCGCCGGCCTTCCAGTCGTTGTAGACGTGGCCGCCGCCGCCGAGCACGAAATAACCCGGATCGCTGATAGTAAACCCGGGTTTGCGCTTTCCTGATTCGAGCCCGGCCAGCGCCATGAAAGGCTTGAAGGTCGAGCCCGGCGGATACACGCCCTGCAACGCTCGGTTGTTGAGCGGATGGTCAGGCGAACTGTTCAGCGCCTCCCAATTCTGCGGATCGATGCCCTCGACGAACAGATTGGGGTCGAAGCCGGGCTTGGACACCAGCGCCAGCACGCCGCCGGTGGCGGGCTCGATCGCCACCAGCGAACCGCGGTGGGTGCCGAACACCTGCTCCGCCACCTGCTGCAGCCGGGCGTCCAATGCCAGCCGCAGATCGTTGCCTGACACCGGCAGGATGCTGCGCAGCGTGCGCACCGACTGCCCGTTGGCATCGGTCTCCACATGTTCGTAGCCGGTCACGCCGCGCAGGTCTTTCTCGTAGCGCTGCTCGAGTCCGACCTTGCCGATGTAGTCCGAGGCGCTGTAGTTCGCCGCCATCCCCTTGCTTTTCAGAACCGCCACGTCCGGAGCGTTGATCCGGCCGATGTAGCCGACCACATGCGAGGCGATCTCGCCGTAGGGGTAGTGCCGGAACAGCCGCGCGTTGAGTTCCACGCCGGGGAAGCGGTATGCGTTGACCGCAAAGCGCGCCACCTCCGCGTCGTTCAGGCGGGTGCGGATCGGCACGCTGGCGAAGTCGTGGCCTTCCTCGAGCAGTTTCTGGAAA